>DAOUWN010000142.1 GCA_030667105.1 Deltaproteobacteria bacterium | reverse complement strand
TCTTTCATGCCTCCTTGCATATGCCGCGCCAGCAGGTGAATGATGATTTCGCTGTCCATAGTGGCCTGAAAGATGGAACCTCTCTTTTCAAGGTCTTTTCTCAGCTTCTTGGCATTGGTGAGGTTCCCGTTGTGGGCAATGGCAATCGTTTTGCCGGCATGGGAAACCACGAAGGGCTGGGCATTTTTGAGAACGGAAGAACCGGTCGTGGAGTATCTAACATGCCCAATGCCTATGTGGCCATGTAGCCCGTTCAAGGCTGGTTCGTTGAAGACTTCATGTACGAGTCCCATTCCCTTGTGTTCGTGGATCGATTTCCCGGTGGAGGTCACAATGCCAGCGCTTTCCTGTCCACGGTGCTGGAGGGCATAGAGCCCAAAATAGGTCAACTTCGCGGCATCATCGTGTCCGAAGACGCCAAAAACACCGCATGCTTCTTTTGGTCGCTGGTCGCTGGTCATTGATGATTGAATATTGACTCTTTCATTAGTCATTGGTCAATAATCGAGTGCCTAAAGTTGACGGTCTCGTAAAAAGTCGAAAAACACGTCTTTCTGTCATTCCGGCGAACCCCGGATCGTGGTCCGGGGCAGGCGCCGGAATCCAGTTTATTCAGCTAGTTACAAAGGCCCTGGGCTCCGGTTCTCACCGGAGTGACGACTTTTTACGAGTTCATCAAAATTAAGGGAATAAAACCAGCTACATTCCGAAATTCAAAATCACTGCCTACTGGTTACTGGATACTCGTTACTCGTTGCCGGCTATTCGTTTCACCTTCTTCTAGAAATCCGCATTCCGCATTCGTTCCACCATGAAACTCCTGCAGGGATCGCACCGCAAGGCCTTTCTTCTTCATTGCTTCAATGCCCATTGCCATGGCGCAGGCGCCGGCAAGTGTGGTGGCATAGGGGATGCCGTACCTCAGGACTGCGCGACGAATCAAACGGGAACCTCCCGCGCTCTCTTTGCCTGAAGGGGTGTTAATGACCAACTGGATGTCGCCGTTCTTTATATGATCAATCACATTGGGACGTCCCTCGGCGATTTTTTTGACCTGCCTGCTTGGAATACCGGCATCTTTCAACAGACGACAGGTGCCCCGGGTCGCAATGAAATCAAACCCCATTTCATGCAGTTGATGCGCAATCGGATGGACCGCGTCCTTGTCTGCATCCCTCATACTGAGAAATACGGTCCCTTCAGTGGGTAAATGCTGACCGGCAGCCAGTTGGGACTTGGCAAAAGCCCTGCCAAAGTCAGTATCTATGCCCATGACCTCACCCGTGGATTTCATTTCAGGACCGAGCACCACGTCAACCCCGGGAAATCGATCAAAGGGGAACACGGCCTCCTTGACCGAAATGTGATCGGGTTCGACCTCGCGTGTAAACCCCAAATCTTTCAAGGTTCGTCCCAGCATGACCTTTGTAGCCAGTTTGGCGAGCGGCACACCTGTGGCCTTGCACACAAAGGGAATGGTTCGCGATGCCCTGGGATTGACTTCCAGCACAAAAACCTCTTCATCCTTGATGGCAAACTGGATGTTTAGCAAGCCGACCACTTCGAGTTCCCTTGCCAGAGCGCTGGTATGCGCCTTGATCTCTTCCAAAAGAAAAGGCGGCAGGCCTTGAGGCGGAAGCACACAGGCGCTGTCGCCGGAGTGAACGCCCGCCTCTTCAATGTGTTCCATGATCCCGCCGATCACAGTGGTCTTTCCATCAGAAATGGCATCCACGTCGATTTCGATAGCATCTTCAAGGAATTTGTCAATAAGGATCGGGTGATCGGGAGAAGCCAGCCGGGCCTTGCGAGTAAAAGACTCCAGAGAGGATCTATCATAGACAACCTGCATGGCGCGTCCGCCAAGAACATATGATGGCCGCACAATGATCGGATATCCGATGGTCTCTGCCACGCTTGCCGCCTCTGTCACACTCATGGCCGTGCCGTTCTCGGGCTGTCTCAACCCCAGTTTTTTCAGGACATTTTTGAAAAGTTCTCTGTCTTCTGCCAGAGCAATGCTTTTGGTTGCCGTGCCGAGGATGGGCGCACCGGCTTCGGCAAGGGGAGCCGAGAGATTAAGCGGTGTTTGACCACCGAATTGCACGATGATCCCCGAAGGTTTTTCGGTTTCCACGATA
The DNA here is from genome assembly GCA_030667105.1 of Deltaproteobacteria bacterium. The sequence goes on along the minus strand of DAOUWN010000142.1, from coordinate 4,070 downwards.
TTCAGGACGTCTTCTTTTGTAAGGGGCTCAAAGTAAAGCTTGTCAGAGGTGTCATAGTCGGTGCTCACCGTTTCGGGGTTACTGTTGACCATGATGCTCTCAACGCCCTCTTCCTTCAGGGCAAAGGAGGCCTGTACGCAGCAATAATCGAATTCAATCCCTTGTCCGATACGATTCGGCCCGCCACCCAGGATCATGACCTTGCGTTTGCTGGAAACACGGGCCTCGTTCTCCTGTTCGTAGGTGGAGTAATAATATGGCGTGCGTGCCTCAAATTCGGCCGCGCAGGTGTCTACGAGCTTGTAGACGGGCTGGACTCCAAGATCGTTTCGCAAGGCGCGGATCTTATCCTCATCCCCATTGACGAGATGGGCAAGTTGCACATCGGAGAATCCGAAGGTTTTGCCCTTTCTCAAAACCTCTTCATGCAATGGATAGCCGGCCTTTGAGATATCTTCCTCAAGGTCGATGATCCGGGCCATCTGGCGCAGGAACCATGGGTCTATGCCGGTGAACTCCTGTATAGTCTCAACATCCATTCCGGCCTTGATACCGTATCGGATATAGAAGAGACGCTCGGAGTTAGGGTTAATGAGCTTTTGCCTGATTTGTTCAAGCGAAGGGACGTTTCCCCCCTGAGCCGTTCGCCCTTTGCCGTCTGCCCCAAGGCCGAATCGTCCTATGTCCAGAGAACGCAAGCCTTTCTGAAGGGCTTCCTTAAAGGTTCGGCCAATGGCCATGGTCTCTCCCACGGATCGCATGGATGTCGTAAGATAATCTTCGGTTTCGGGAAACTTCTCAAAGGTCCACCGCGGGATTTTCACCACACAATAGTCAATGGTCGGCTCAAAGGAGGCCACTGTTTCCCCGGTGATATCATTTGGGAGTTCGTCCAGGGAATAGCCCACGGCCAACTTGGCAGCCATCTTGGCAATGGGAAAGCCCGTGGCCTTGGAGGCAAGTGCGGAGCTTCTGGAAACCCTCGGATTCATTTCAATCACGACCATCTCGCCGTCTCCCGGATTGACGGCAAACTGAATGTTGGACCCTCCTGTCTCCACACCGATTTCCCGGATCACCGCGATGGAGGCATCACGCATTACCTGATATTCTTTGTCACTCAAAGTCTGAGCCGGCGCCACGGTGACACTATCTCCAGTATGGATGCCCATGGGGTCCAGGTTTTCAATAGAGCAGATGATCACCACGTTGTCGTTTCCGTCCCGCATGACCTCCAGTTCGAATTCCTTCCAGCCGATTACGGATTCTTCAAGCATGATCTGATGAATCAGACTGGCATAGAGCCCCCAGGCCGTCCACTTTTCAAGGTCCTCGGGATTGTAAGCCACACCGCCGCCGGTGCCACCCAGTGTGAAGCTCGGCCGGACGATAATCGGATAACCGACACGTTCTGCGCTCTCAAGGGCGCTCTCCATGTCGCGGGCGATTGCGCTTTTGGGCACGCGGAGTCCAATGTTCTCCATGGCCGCCCGGAACAGGTCCCGGTCCTCAGCCTTCTTGATGACCTCAACCGAGGCCCCGATCATCTCCACATTGAACTTCTCCAGCACCCCCATATCAGCCACCTGGACTGCCGTGTTCAGACCGGTTTGCCCGCCCAGTGTCGGGAGAATGGCCTGGGGCCTTTCTTTGTCGATGATCATTGCGACCATCTCCGGGGTGATCGGTTCGATGTAGGTGTGATCTGCCATTTCGGGATCGGTCATGATGGTGGCCGGATTGCTGTTTATGAGCACAATCTCATAACCCTCTTCCTTCAAGGCCTTACACGCCTGGGTCCCCGAGTAGTCAAACTCGCAGGCCTGGCTAATTATGATCGGCCCGGAGCCGATAATCATGATCTTTGATATGTCGGTTCTTTTTGGCACCCGCTACTCCCACTCAATCGTACTCGGTGGTTTGGAGCTAATGTCATAGACCACGCGATTGACGCCCCTCACCTCGTTGATGATGCGATTGGAGATCCTGCCGAGCAAAGAATGAGGAAGCTTGGCCCAGTCAGCGGTCATGGCGTCGGTGCTGGTCACGGCCCGAATGGCAACGATGTGTTCATAAGTCCTTTGATCTCCCATGATGCCCACGCTTTTTAGGGGAAGAAGCACTGCAAAGGACTGCCACAGCTTTTTGTAGAGGCCCATTGTTCTGATCTCTTCAAGGAGTATTACATCCACCTTCCGCAAGATGGAAAGTCTTGCCTGGGTAACGTCACTGATAATTCGAATAGCCAGACCCGGACCCGGGAACGGTTGTCTCCAAACGAGATTTTCAGGGAGCCCCAGCTCTTTCCCGATCACTCGCACTTCATCCTTGAAAAGGTGCTTCAAGGGTTCAATCAGTTTGAGCTTCATTTTTCTTGGGAGCCCCCCTACGTTATGGTGTGATTTGATAACGGCACTCGGACCTCCAAAGGCCGACCTGGATTCGACGAGGTCAGGATAAAGGGTTCCTTGGGCGAGAAATTCTACTCCTGGGAGCTTGTCAGCCTCCTTCTCAAAGGCCTCTATAAAAATACGACCAATAATCTTTCGTTTTTTTTCAGGGTCTGAAACGCCTTTCAACTCCGTTAGAAACTGCTTTCTGGCGCTGACAGATTTTAGATTCACCTTGAAGTGTTTTCTGAAAAGTCCCTTGACTTGTTCTGCCTCGCCCTCTCTTAAAAGGCCGTTATCCACAAAGATGCACGTTAGCTGCTTGCCGATAGCCTTGTGGAGGAGGATAGCTGTGACAGAGGAATCCACTCCGCCGCTTAGTCCCAGGATTACCTTCTTGTCTCCAACGTGTGACCTCAGGTCCCGGACCGACTCCTTGATGAAAGCTTTCATTGTCCAGGTCTTGCTGCAGCCACAGATTCCAAAAAGGAAATTCCTGAGCATCCTTTCCCCCTTTGGTGTATGGACAACTTCGGGGTGAAACTGAAGTCCGTGAAAGTTCTTTGCAACATTTTCCGCGGCCGCCACTCTGGTATTGGACGTTGACGCCGTGATCCTGAAACCCCTCGGCACCTTTGCAATGGTGTCTCCATGGCTCATCCAGCATTCGGTCTTTTTTTCGATTTCACAGAAAACGCCCGTGGCTTTTTTTATGTGGAGTTCGACAAGGCCATATTCTCTTTTTTCAGCCTGCTTGACTTCGCCTCCCAAGGCATCGACCATATACTGCATCCCGTAACAGATGCCGAGGATCGGGATACCCAGGTCAAAAATGCCAGCATCGACCCTGGGACTGTTTTTTTTATAGATACTTGCAGGCCCTCCGGAAAGGATAATTCCTTCGGGGGAGAGTGCTTCAATCCCGGCAAGGCCGATCCGGGGAGGTTCAATCTGGCAGTAGACATGGTGCTCACGGACCCGCCTGGCAATGAGCTGGTTATACTGGGAACCAAAGTCAATGATCAATATCACGTGTGCGCCTTTCCTTTCCTTTCCATCAGGTCAATGAAATCATCAAACAAGTAGCTTGCATCATGAGGGCCGGGAGAAGCCTCAGGATGGTACTGCACAGAGAAGATGGGCAGGGTCCGATGCCTCATACCCTCGAGTGTTTGATCGTTCAGGTTGATGTGGGTGATCTCAATTTCCGGATCTTTGATCGATTCAATATCTACACAAAAACCGTGGTTCTGGGCGGTGATCTCCACTTTGCCCGTCAAAAGATTTTTTACCGGATGGTTCGCCCCGCGGTGACCAAATTTCAGCTTGTAGGTCTTGCCGCCAAAGGCGAGTCCCAAGAGTTGGTGGCCCAGGCAGATGCCAAAGATGGGATAGTCCGGTATCAGGCTTCTGATTGTATCGACCGAATAGGTGATGGGTTCAGGATCCCCAGGGCCATTGGAGATAAGGATGCCATCAGGGTTCATGGCCCTGATTTCCTCCGCACTAATGTGAGCAGGCACAACCATTACCTGACAGCCCTTTTCTGCCAAGCTTTGGGCTATGTTGAACTTCATGCCGCAATCGAGTGTGACCACCTTAAAGCGTGCCTCTTTGTCCTGCGGCCACCCGTAGGGCTTGTCACAAGTGACCTCCTTGACCAGATCCAGACCGACTAAT
>DAOUWN010000060.1 GCA_030667105.1 Deltaproteobacteria bacterium | reverse complement strand
GCAATGATGTGCGTTGTAGAAACCGGAATACCAAAGACAGAGGCCAATTGCAACCCGCAAGCCGCAGAGGTTTCTGCCGCAAAACCTTGTTCGGGCGCCAATGGGGCCAGCTTCATACCCAGAGTTTTGATAATCCGCCATCCTCCGTATGCCACGCCGAGCCCGGCGGTTAATCCGATGCTCAGAATAATCCAAAGGGGCACGCCCGGACCTTTCCATCCGAAATGGAGCGCCAGCGCCATGACCAGGATACCCATGGGTTTTTGAGCATCGTTTCGGCCATGGCTGAAAGCCATAAAAGCGGCAGAAAACCGCTGGAGATTCTTAAACATCAGGGTCATTTTCCGCGCTGGACCGGAACTAAAGCAAAAATTGATCAAATGCATCAACAGTGCCCCACCTGCAAAACCTAACAAAGGCGAGACAACAATCGCAATCAAGACTTTTGCTAATCCTGCCCAGAGAATGACCTCTGCCCCGGCTATTGCTAATGCTGCTCCGACAAGAGCTCCAATCAATCCGTGTGTTTCACTGACCGGAATACCCAGATAATAGGTGAACAGGCTCCAAGCCATTGTCCCCATGAGGGCTGCAACAACCGTGGTGAGAGAAATCAAATCCAATGCCACAATGCTCTTGCCGATAGTCATGGCAACTGCCGTTCCGGTCAAGGCGCCAAGGATCTCCAGGACCCCGGCCATCAAGACTGCAGTCAGGGGAGACAGCGCTCGGGACCCAACAGAGGTCGCAATGGCATTGGCCGCGTCAGTAAAACCACCGACAAAGGCATAGACATAAGAAAGAGCAATGGCAAATACGAATACGATGAATCCTGGCTCCATGGCCGCTAGATATACTTGATCCTTAATCTCGCAAAGAGTTTGCCAATATGGTCACATTTGTCCAGTGTGTCCTCCAGAGTTTGGAAGATCTCTTTCCATTTGAGTATGGAGAGGTAGTCATTCCCGTTAGCAAAAGAAGAAGAACAGTTTCCCATCAGGCCTTCCAACACTTTTCTGTGTAGTATGTCTCCTTGACTTTCCAAATCGCGAAGCATCTTGCCACAGGAAGTAAAGTCTTCAGAGGCAATTTTGCCTTCTTTGATCATCGATATTCCCTTGTGAATATAGACGGCAGAGTGTTCAATTAGTTCCGAAAAATCCCGTAGCGCGTTGTTGCTTTCAGAAATCCTATAAATGCTTAGACGATTGACCGCCTCTTCCAGGTTGTCCACCACATCATCCAAGGACTCCGTCAATACGGCAATATCCTCTTTGTCTAATGGCAGAATGAACGTCTTTTCGATATCATCCGTGATACTGTGGACCAACTCGTCTGCCTGTCGTTCCAGTGATTGCAGCGCTGATGAACCGTGTTCTAATTGTTCCCAGTCACGCGTGATGTCGCGAAATACGTGAGCCACTTCTTTAACGATCAAAGCTTGCTTGAGTAGTTCGTCGAATATCTTTGATTTGCGCGGAAAAAACATGTTCGACTCACCTAGCCCGGACATACCGGAACCAAAAAAAAATTATCACGTGATGTTCTCAAGGCGAACGCCGCAAAACACGAAGGACATGAAAGCACGAAGAAAAGATTCCCAGAGAAATTTCGTGTCTTCGTACTTTCGTGGTTGTCTTTTTTGTTTTCTGCCAGAAAAAACACGAATTTCATGATTAACGGTCTAATCTGGGCCGTCTACAGCGATTCCGGATCTACTTCCTGTGCGACCTCGGCCCGCACTGCGGCAAAGCACTCATCAGACTCCGGAAACAGACGTACAAGACAACGCCGGAGCGTTTCCACTTCCAGGCGCAGGGCATCTACCTCAGCCCGCTGGTCACGCCGGAGCGCTTCCAGTTGCTCCCCATTCAAGCCGATCTCCTGCTCCAGGATCTTGAACTGCTTTTCTACATCTCGTTCTTTCATACTGCCCCCCCTTGTCGTGTTTATCCTACTCAGAGTCTATCTGACTCCTTTCAGGCACACATATAGCTGAAATTGACGGTTTTGTAAAAAGGGTAACAATTCAGGTCCTTCAAAGAGATTTTTTTGACGGGATTGACAGGATATTCAGGATTAAAATCATATCAACTCATCATGTAAATCCTCATCTAACTCCTTTATTTTACATTTGATGTCAACTTTCCATTCACCAATACCTGTTCCTCAATACCTGCTTCAATTCAAAAATGTGTGGAATTAGGCGCCATCGAACGGAGATCCTGGCTCAGTTTAATGGCGCCGACAATTATGGTGAAAAATTCCAACCGGCCCAAAAGCATGCCCAATATTTGGGTCCAGAGTATTCCTGGCGGGGCGTCTGCCGTTGTGACTCCTGCTGAAAGACCTACTGTGCCAAGCGTGCTTGCAAATTCAAACAAGGCTTGTTTCATGGAGTAACCATAAGCGGATATAATCATACCCCCAAAGGTGAACATGGCCAAGTATAAGAATACAAAGAGACCGGCGTGGCGGAGGTCCTCGTCGCTGATAAACCGCTGCTGCTCACCATGCCAGACGTCAGGATCGGTTACTGCCTTCTGGGGGAGAATCAGTCGTCTGAACTCCCACAACAACCCTCTGTATAATATATAGATCCGGTATTGTTTAAGGCCACCAGCCGTGGAGCCGGTACCGCCGCCGACAAGCATCAATACGATTAACACTATCCAGCCCAGGCCGCCCCAGTTTTCATGCCCCACGATGGAGAATCCCGTAGTTGACATGGCTGAAACAACCTGAAAGATCGTGACGCGCAGGCCCTCATGAAGGATGGGGTAAAGGTTTTTGGTCACACCAAAAAAGACCAGAGTGAGCGAAAAGAGTAACAATGCCAATTCGAGGCGAAGCTCGCCGTTTCGCAGAATTAACCTAAATTTGCGATTAAGGAGCATGTAGCTGGTCAGAAAATTTGTGGAGCCCAGGAGCATCAAGACAATGACTACAGCTTCCACACCAGGACTGTTCCAGTAGCCTATGGATTGGGATCGTGTTGAGAAGCCTCCTGTCGAGACAGCGGTAAAGGAGTGGTTTAGGGCGTCAAACCACTCCATATCGACTGCACGAAGAGCCACGATTCCCATCGCGGCATAGCAAGTGTACATTGAGACCACGAGTTTGGCTGAGCGTTTGATATTTGGGACAAGCTGGCCTTCCCGGCCCTCGGCCGCGCTGAGGGCTGTGCCGGTAGGCCCGGCCATGGCGCTGAGCATGATGATGGCAAAACCGGCGCCTCCTGCCAATTGGAGCACACTGCGATAGAAGAGGACCAGATGTGGCGCGGTAATTACATCCACGACGGAGAGCCCGGTGGTCGTCCACCCGCTTGTAGATTCAAAAACAGCCTGTGTCAAACTAAGGTCAAGACTGATCAAGAACGGGAAGGCTCCTGCCAAAATGGCCATTGTCCAGGAAAGAACAACAATTATAGATCCTTCCTGATACGTCAGGTTGAACGCCTTCCTGGGTAAGAATAGGCGCGAAAGTACCCAGCCGGCAGAAAGCGTGAACAAACCTGGCAAAACAAAGCCCCATGCAATGGCCATTTCATTGCTGTAGAATGGAAGAAAAAGAAGCGGTGACAGGATGAGCAGACCGACGATGCAAGCGATTACGCCTGTATAGCCCAGGATGCCCTTATAGCGCTGGCGAAGAGATTCCGGATACCTCATGGATGTTTACTCACCAGTCAATATCCTGAGGACATCTGTGTAATTTTCTGCCTGCCCGATCAAAATGAGCTGGTCATGTGCCTCCAGGATCGTGGAACCCCTTGGCACAAGGACTTCGCCGTTTCTGATAATAGTGGCAAGGAGAAAGCCCTCAGGCAGTTTCAATTCTTGGAGGCTTTTGCCTGCTGCCGGGGCGTTTTCAGGGAGACGGACCTCGGTTACATTGACCTTGCCCTGGGCAACGGCCATGAGATTGGTTATGGCCATAAAATCAGTCTGTTCCTCTAAAAGGCTTGTTATGATTCGGGTCGATGAAAAGATCAGGGGGACCCCCAGCTTGCGGAAGATTTCCTCATTCTCAGGATTGTTGACCAGGGCAATCGTTCGAGGAACGTCAAACTCCTCACTGGCAATCTGGCAGGTCACCAAATTGTTATGATCGTGTGATGTCAGGCAGAGCAGTACGTCTGCGCTGCCCGCTCCGGCCTGCTCCAGCATCTCGGGATCGCTCCCGTCCCCGAGCAGTACGGTTGCATCGAGCTGATGGGATAAAGTTATGCTTTCCTCCCGGTCTCGGTTGATAATGGTCACATGATGGCCTTCGCCAGTGAAATGCTTGGCCAGAAAATAGATTGTCTTGCCTCCGCCGATGAGAATGATCTTCATGGGCCCTCATTTTCTGATTTTTTGTCCAGGCCCAGAGCATCAAGAAAGGCCTCAAGGGCCAGTTGGATTGGGCTGATGATTTCAATGCCGAATTTACGAAACATGGATTCATAAGAAGGTTTGTACATCCGCGCGATCACCTTGGGCACGCCGAAGATATATTTGGCTACTTGAGTTACCATCAAGTTGAGGGTGTCTTCGTTGCACATGGATAAGAGACAATCGGCCGTCTCGATTTTGGCCTCACGCAGGACAGATAGCTCAGCGGCGTTTCCGGTTATAGTAAATCCGCTGAATTCCGTTGAAAGGGCCTTAAACGCATTGTCCCGACGGTCAATGATCACAACACTGTGGCCAAGGGAACTAAGTCGATTGGCAAGAAGAGACCCATATCGGCCGCAGCCCGCAATGATAATATTCATAGGGATTCATCTTTCTCTGCTGCGATACGATTCAGGGAATAGAAGATGTCCCGAGTCTTCTTGTTAATACGCCGAAGGGGCAACTGATTTGCCAACGGAGGCACAAGAACGAAGTTTTCCGGGACCGGTTCGAAAGGATTAAATCCGAATATCAAATTCTCCAATGTTCAAAAGAAAGGCCTTGGCCCGCCCTGGCGCGACACTAGAACATGAAGCGCCATTATACGAAAACCCGGTCTGGGCCAGGGTATTCGGTCGTTTTGAGCGTTCGAGCATTCGAATTTAGAATTTGTTTCGGCCTGCCCTGGCGCGACATGCGTGGATCATTCTGCTGCCCATGTAAGCCAGGCCTGGGCCAGGGATTTCGTGTTTCTGACCGAAAAACACAGGGTTTTCGGTCAGGCACTATATAGGGAAGCTACCCCTGCTGAGGTGAAGGAAAGGGACAAAGTACGGACACTAGTGAAAAAGCGCTGCGATGCTAATAGATTAATTTTTTCTTATCTTGAACTCCCTGCGCCGTCAGAGGGTATCGAAGATAGATCTCTTCTTCAACTCACAATCCACACTGCCATGTTATCAGCCATATGAAGAACCTTATTGGTGACACGGCCCATGAAAAACTCCTGGACAACGCTAAGGCCCCGCCTGCCCATCACAATGGTGCCGTAGCCACCATCCTTGGCTTCCTCTACAAGCGCCTTGGCCCGGCTCCTTTTGCCGGAAATGATTTTGGTGGTAACACGGCTTGAGGTAAAGCCCGCGTTGATCAGTCGATCTTTGGCTTCTTCCATGGCTGGATCAATTTCTTTCTTCATGGTTTCCAGCCATTCTTCTTCGTCTTTCGGAGCAAAGAGCTCGTCTGGCCCTGTTTTTGGAATGTCAAGAGGTCTGATGATATGGCGGAGCGCTACTTGGCAGTCAGGATCAACCAACACCGAGCCAGCGCAATCTACGGCCGTTAGCGCCCCTTCAGAACCGTCAAAAGCCACCAGGATTTTTTTGGGCATAGGACTTCCTTCAACAACAACAACGGGCAGGTGATGCAGCTTTCCGACCAATTTATTGGCCACGCTTCCAATTATGAAGTCCTTCACCCCGCTGGTTCCAGTGCGCCCCACCACAACAGCGCCAAAGTCCTTGAGTGACTCCCGAAGAATATCTCTGGCAATGCCTTTTTTCTTCGATTGGGCCTTAACCGTAACTGCGGCACTGGGAAAACCGGCATTGACAAGCATTTTCTGCGCTTTGTCAAGGAATTTTTTCATGACGCTTTCTCGCCCTGCCATCCACGCTCTTACTGCAGTCGCCTTGGCCCCAAACTCTTTTGTTTTTTCCAAATCCAAAAACGATGCAGGAGCTTCGGTCTTAACATGGAAAAGAACGACTTTCGTTCGTTGGTGCGGTAGAACTTGGCTGACATACCGTACCGCCTCAAGGGCCTGGTCGGACCCATCAACAGCCAACAATATTTTATTTCGGGTGTCTTTCATTGGTTACTCCCTCCTTTACTGTGGGTAGTGGTGGATAGTGGATACGAACTCGCTTTTTTGCGGGGCGACTATAGCCGTAATTGAGTTGTGTGTCAAGAGAAAAAGTGGCGCAACATATTGTGGTTCAAGGTTATCCTGCCCGCGGAAGGCTTGTGGCTGCCCGACAGGTAACAGTTCAATGGACCGAACAGGAAATACACGGGTCATAAGCCCTGACCAGCATCTGAGAAAGGTTCCTGATCTCTTCTTCCCCTTTCCCCTGTTCTATTAACTCCTCTACCAGCTTATGGAGGTCATAATAAATATTGACGTGGTTCTGACTCGTAGGCATCACGCAGTCCGACTTTATAATCTTACCATCTTCACCTATCCGGTAGTAATGATAAAGTATCCCCCGGGGTGCCTCAACAGCCCCCACCCCCTCACATCCCTTTACCCTATAGTGGCTTGCAAATTCAGAGACATCTGAGTCGATCAACCTTAGAATTATCTCTTTTGACTCATACATAACATGAAAGCACTCCACCAGTTGTGCCAGGTTATAAAAGAAGGGATTATGCTCTCCCAATCTTAAATTCAGTTCCTCAGCCGTCTCTTTTGCCTTGGGGTGCAACAGATCATAGTTGTTGTTAAACCTTGCCAAGGCTCCGACAGCAAAAGATTCCCGGCTCAGCCTGCTGAATTTTGAGGTAGAGAAATCAACGACAAACTCGTTAGTCATGGCACGATATTCGTCTTCCTTTTTGCAGATACCATCACTTGAAACAAGATTCCCTCCGATGAACGGATATTCTTCAGTGCCCCTGAGCGAGACAAATTCAGTCTCTCTTACAAAATCAGGCATTCTAAAGCTCTTAAAAAGATCAAGAGCTTCCCACAAGTACGGAATAGTTGCATCAAGGTCTTTGACCAATTCTCTTAACTGTCTTTTGCGCGGAACCTGTGTCGAGCCGCCGACCTTTATGACCATTGGATGCGTGGTCCTCCCTGCGAAGAGATCAGATGCCCTGTTGGCGAATCCCTTGATCCGGGCCGCGGTCTCTACCACATGCGGGTGCGTTTGCATAAGCGGAATGACACTATCTATATCAAGGAAATCGGGAGCCACCAAGAAAAATAGGTGAAGGGTATGACTTTGCAGGGTTTCGGCATGCTTCGCAAGGAGCCTTACTTTTTGCGCCGGTTCCGGAACCTCAATCTTCAAGGCCCGCTCTATGGCGCGGGCACTGGCCAGGGCGTGTGAAATGGAACATATGCCGCAGATCCGGGCCGCAAGGAGCGGCGCCATTTCAATAGAAAGCCCTTTGAACATAACCTCAAAAAATCTGGGGGTCTCTACTACCTTCCAGGTACATTCAACAAGCTTTCCATTTTCGATCCGTATCCTGATATCCCCATGCCCCTCCACCCGGCTCAGATGATCAATCTCTATGTTGATCGGCCTTCCTATCTTAATATTCATTGCCCAAGGTTCCGCTAAACGCATTGAAAAAAATTATCCGCTCAGCAATATGTTCCTCTGAAAACCCTCTTTCCCTGAGTATCTCCATAAGCGACTCAAAATTCGCCTCGTCCGAAGGACCCCGGCAGCCCCAACAACCAAACCTGTTTCGAGGACAGACAGCATTACAGCCAGCGCGTGTGATAGGCCCCAGGCACATCATTCCCATATCAAGTACACAGGAATTGAGCCGCTGTTTACATTCAACGCAAACCGGGTATTTGGGAAATTGTGGTTCTATTCCGAGTACCAGATGGCGAACTAACCACTCAAATTCAGGCTTTGAAATGGGACACCCCGGCAGCTCTATATCCACAGGGACCACTTCTGCCACCTTCCTGACCGGCCCGGTATCTACAGGATGTCCTCCATAGACCTGTTTTACCACATCCGCCAAAGGAAAACGGCTCCTCAGGTTGTTCACACCACCCAGGCACGCACACGCCCCCATTGCTACAAGGATCTTGGCCTGTATACGAATCTTCTTAAGTCTCGCCACTTCGTTGTCAGTAGTAATGCTCCCCTCAACAAAGGCAACCTCATAATCGTTGCGCCTCTCAGAAGAGATCTCCCGAAAGTTTACTACCTCTACCAGGCCAAGCAGGTCCGTTAGTGTCTCTTCCTTATTCGCTATCTGGAGCTGGCATCCCTCGCAGCCGGTAAAGTCAAATACCCCGATCTTCGGCCTTTCAAGTGTAATCCCTAGATATTTCATAATCCTTTTCCATAAAACTTATATCGCTTCCTTAAGATTCATCACTGTCCAGTAATCAAATACCGGCCCATCCAGACATGTGAATGTAGAACCGACATTGCAGCGGCAGCACTTTCCCATGCCGCAATGCATCCTTCGCTCTAAGGATAGAAACATCCGCTGTCGGGGAATCCCTACATCACTGAGGTGGGCAAACACGAATTTAAACATCACCGGAGGTCCGCATACAATCGCAAAAGTGTTGTCCGGATCAATGGGGACCTCATCAAACAAATCAGTGATCAGCCCCACCCGCCCCTTCCAATTCTCACCACGGTTCTGGACGATTGTCAGGATTTTCAAGTCAAAAATCTTGTGCCATTCTTCAAATTGGTAATCGAACAAAATCTGCCCTGGCTCTTTGGCGCCATACAGGATTGTAATATCCTTGTAATCGGACCGATGCTCGTTTGCCCAGTATATGGTGGGACGAAGTGGGACGATACCCAACCCTCCAGCTATC
>DAOUWN010000207.1 GCA_030667105.1 Deltaproteobacteria bacterium | reverse complement strand
TGCCTCCAACCTCCAACCTTAATCTCTTCAATACAATGGACTCTCAAGAAACGCAGCCTGCGGGCGCGGAAAGTATAGCTGCAATATAGAACGTAAGCAGGTATTTGTCCAGCCCCACTCAATGGCCGGATCTGGTGATTTCCTCAATCACGGCAGCCGCAAGCAGGGGGAACATGATCTCATGGTGACCGATAAGAGAATACCCTTTTCCGCCCTTGCTGGTGGGACGACTAACTACATTGGTCATGGGGCGGTAGTGGCGGATAAAATCCATATTGACGGCCGTAAATCGCTCCACCTTGTGTCCGATATTCCTGACCAGCGTCAGCGCTTTCAAAAAGACCTCTGGCAGGATTACTGCAGAGCCGATATTCAAATATACGCCATTTTCTAAGGCGGCAACCACAGAGGCAAAGAGCCTGAAATCGAGGTGGCTTGCCTTGCCTGCAGCCCCCGGGTCGAATCCCGGATGTATGTGAATAATGTCCGTTCCAATGGCTACATGCACGGATGCGGGGATCTCAAGGCGTGCCGCTGTTGCAAGGATACTCTCCTTGGCAAAGGGGAGTCGCTCTTGCGTGATGGCGCGCCCCACGGCCTGGCCGAGCCCTAAGCCATCCTTATCGGCTTTGGAGATGGCACGATTTAAGAAGTCTACTGATTCCTTTGCCATGCCAAAGGCGCCCTGTTCCAGACCTTCCAAGACTTCTTCAGATGTTCTTCCGACCATGGCAAGTTCAAGGTCGTGGATTATACCCGCCCCGTTCATGGCAATGGCTGTGATGATGCCACGCTCCAGCATATCCGTGACAAGAGGGTTTAGGCCCACCTTAATAACATGGGCTCCCATGGCCATGACCACATGCTTGTCGGCGCTATGGGCCTTGGCAACGGCTGAAACCACATCCCTGAAATCCCTGGCAGCCAGGATGTTGGGGAGGCGTAGCAAGAAGTCCTCAAAAGTCCCTTTCGGCTTCCATCTGCGAGCAAAATCGCCCCGATCCACCTTGCTTTTCCGAGATTCGAGGGGATAAGTCTTGAGAGAAGCAAGCTCTATGGGTCTAAAAGGTTTCTCCATGGGTAAAACCTCAGGGCTTCATGAAGCTTTCGGGGAAAAGGATTCGATCCACCAGGTCGCACAGGATATGTCCGACCGTGATGTGGGTTTCCTGGATGCGTGCGGTTGTCCGGGAATCAACATTTAAGGCCAGATCGCAGCAACGACCCAGCTTGCCGCCGCCACATCCTGTCAAGCCCAAGGTATAAAGGCCCATCTCCCGGGCCGTTTGCATGGCAACGAGCACGTTTCTTGAGTTGCCGCTTGTGCTGATTCCCCAGGCTATATCATCTTTTTTGCCAAGGGCCCTAATCTGTTTGGAAAAGACCTCGTCAAAAGAATAGTCATTGGAAATGCTGGTCAACACAGAAGTGTCAGTGGCAAGCGCCAGTGCAGGCAAAGGCCTTCGCTCCACGACAAACCGGTTTACGAATTCTGCTGCAATGTGCTGGGCATCAGCAGCGCTGCCTCCGTTGCCAAAGATGAGAAGTTTGTGGCCGGAGGCAAAACATGTGGCCAGATGCCTGGCGGCTGCAATAAGGGAATCCAGGTTTTTTTTGACAAAGGACTCCTTTACTCGAACGCTTTCCTTCAGTGTTTGCAGTACAATCTCTTTCATTACGAGTTTGAAATAGCGTTCTCGACCTCGGCAATGGATTCCCCGCAATCCTCTCCAAGCTCAGAGGCCTTCTTGAATTGTTCCAGAGCTTTTTCCAATTCCCTGTTCTGAAAGTAGAGCTTGCCCAGTCTGGATCGATAAAGGCTATTGTCTGGATCAATGGCGGCGCTCTCTCTGGCCAGGACAATGGCGATTTCGATGTTTTCATCCAGAGCGCCGTAAAGATGCGCAAGGGCGCTCAGGCTTTTCGCATCGGTCGGGTGACCTTTGATTGCTTTTTCATAGACCTTGGCTGCCTCCCGGAGCATTCCTTTTTCCATGTAACAATCTCCCAACATTCGGAATACGTGTACTCCTTTGGGCTTGTTCCTGGCTGCTTTTTCAAGATACTCAATGGCCGTATCAGTTTGGCCCATCTCTCGATAAACCAGGCCGATTTGGCAGGATATGTCGGGGTGGTCTCCGTCAAGGCCGTGGGCGTCAAGAAAGAGGCCCAGCGCCTTGTCATTGTTACCTTTCCTGAGGTGGGCAAGCCCCAGGTTATAGGTGGTCATCACATCTTTTGGATCGAGGCTGGTGGCTGTCTTAAAGGCGTCAATCGCCTGATCGAACTTGCCCTGTACGCCATAACAAACGCCGAGACTGTTGTGGACATTCACGTTTTGAGTGTCCACCATAAGGGCCCTCTTAAATTCCTCAATGGCCCCATAAATGTCTCCGTATTGATAGAGCTTGTCAGCGCTGATATTCAAGCTGACGGCATCAAATGGCGTGATCGTGTTTCCTCCAAAGAACGCAGCATGATCCAGGGCCTTTTGGGCATTAGCCGGAATGGACATTCTCTCAAAGGGCCAGAAAGGGTACGCGGCCAAGCCGATCGATACGGTCTGTTCTCCAGGAAGGCCGAAGCGCCGCTGGATCTGCCGGGCAAGCTCCACAGCGGCTGCCTCGTCCAGTTCCGGACAGAAACATGCAAAGTGTTTCTCGTCAAGGCGCCCCCATTTCATGGGACAGGTCTTGGCTACATCGTCTATGATCCGTGCCAGTCTGAGGACAATGCTCGATGTGACATCTTCTCCAGAGTCCTTGAGCATTTTTTCAAAATCGTCAATGCGGATGACAAGGACAGCAAATTGATCACTCTGCTTTGCAGAAGATTCAAACCGGGCAAGGAGCTCCTCACATACAGGTATTTGAGGAAAGTTTTCTCTCAGGGCCTTTTCCCCTACAAAACGCTCTTCCACGTTACTTCTCCGCCAGGATTTTCTCAAATGTTGCGGCAATGACGGCTATTTCTTCGTCCTGCACAGTACGCATGTCAATCACCACCAGTTCGTCTTCAATGCGGCCGACAACAGGCGGAGTTGCCTGGCGCATCATACGTTCAATCCTGTTTGCCGAGAGGCCATCTATCTTGATGCCAACGCACTTGGTAGGAAGCTCCTGGAGCGGAAGGGAACCTCCACCCACACGGGATGAGCTGTTGATGAGAAGGACCTTGAGTCGATTGTTCCCCAGTCTTTTCAGGCGATCCCGGAGCCGTCTTGCCTTGGCGGCAATGACCTTGGCAGGCATGGTTAGCATGCAAAGCGTAGGGATTGCGGAAACAGCCTCGGCTTCGTCCCGATACAGGTGCAGCGTGGCTTCCAGAGCAGCCAGGGTCATCTTGTCGATTCTGAGGGCGCGATTAATCGGGTTTTTCTTGATGCGATCAACAGCATCCTCTTTTCCCACAATGATTCCGGCCTGGGGGCCACCGAGCATCTTGTCGCCACTAAAGGTGATTACGTCAGCGCCTGCTGCAACAGTCTCCTGCACCGTGGGTTCCTTGATGAGACCGTATTTCGAGAAATCCACAAAGTTGCCGCTGCCGAGATCTTTCATGACAGGAAGATGATACTTGGCCCCCAGTGCAACCATATCCTTGAGAGGAACACTGGACGTGAACCCCACTATGGCATAATTGCTGGTATGGACCTTGAGTAACAATGCCGTGTCGTCTCGGATTGCTCCTTCATAATCAGCCAGATGGGTCCGGTTGGTCGTGCCGACCTCTACCAGCCTTGCGCCACTTCGGGCCATTACATCCGGTATGCGGAATGACCCTCCAATCTCTACGAGCTCGCCCCTTGAAACGACCACCTCTTTTCCTCTTGCCAGCGTCTCAAGGGACAAAAAGACTGCTCCGGCATTGTTGTTCACCACCATAGCAGCTTCAGCGCCACTTATCTCGCACAGGATGTCCTCAACACAGGTGTATCTTGAGCCTCTCGCCCCCTTTTCAAGATCGAATTCCAGGTTTGAATAACGGCTTGTGATTTCAGCCACGTGCCTGGCGACACTCTCCGGAAGCAGGGATCTGCCCAGGTTGGTGTGAACAACGACGCCTGTTGCATTGATGACATGCTTCAGGTTGAACCTCATTGCCTTGTTGACAGTCCGCTCGGTGAGACGCAAGAGTTCCCTGTCAGAAAACGATGCGTCGTCCACAGTTTCATCAGACGTAAGGATCATTGACCTTAGTTCTTCGAGGGTCTTTCGGATTGATGCCACGACCACCGATCTTGGGAGATCTCTTGCCGGGTAGGCCCTTTCCCACAGGTCAAGGACGTGATCCACACCCGGAAGTTGTCGCAACAGGGCTTGGCGTTCTTGGTTCAAAGCTCTCCTCCCTTGGGATAAGACATCGTCTATCTTTCTGTTATCTTTGAATTCATATCACACCTGAATCCAACTTGCCACGCAAAAAAGCGGAACAGGAGGGACGGGGGGGATTTCAGAAATAATCTTGATTTTTCCTGTTTCGAATTGTAGATGTTTGCTTCTGCAAGGGGTTATGGAGATAACAAGAAGCCGAGCTTGATGCACTCGTAAAAAGTCGTCACCCCGGCGAAAGCCGGGGTCCAGGTCAGTCATAAGTTTCTGATCCGCCTCCGGCGGACTGG
>DAOUWN010000254.1 GCA_030667105.1 Deltaproteobacteria bacterium | reverse complement strand
TTAAGACGTCGCAACTCCTTCTAATTTGGGGAAACTCGAAAGACTTTGACGTTGCCCTACTGGTGGTTTAACGTGACTAATTAAGGAGACCATAGTATGCCTATTTTCGAATACCATTGTGCAAAATGTGACAAGGATTTTGAGGTCCTTGTTCTCGGGAATCAGAGTGTCACGTGTCCCGACTGTAACGGCAAGAAGGTCGAAAAGCTTCTTTCTGTTGTAAGCTACAAGAGTGATGGTGAGTTCTCAAGTTCACAAGGCTCAGCTTGCAGCGGCTGTAGCACCACGAGTTGCAGCACCTGTAGCCATTCATGATCTTGCAAGAAATTCCGCAAATCCTGTCGACCCCGTCTAACAAGTGAGTGAAAATGGGAATAATCAAGATTGGCACACGAGGAAGCGCGCTCGCGGTTTGGCAGGCGGAATGGGTCCGCTCCCAACTCCTGGCACTCCATCCTGAATATGAAGTCGAGCTGGTCAAGATCAAGACCATGGGAGACAAGATTCAGGATGTGCCCCTTGCCCAGGTTGGTGGAAAGGGTCTCTTTGTCAAGGAGATTGAGACCGCACTCTTGGAAGGCCGGGTTGACCTGGCTGTGCACAGCATGAAAGACATGCCGGCCGAACTCCCACCGGGCCTTTGTATCGGCGCTGTGCCTGAACGGGAAAATCCCTTGGACGTTCTGATTTCAAGGAACGGCCATGCGTTCAAAGACCTACCCGAGGGCGCTCGTGTTGGAAGCAGCAGCCTGAGGCGTTGCGCCCAGGCTCGACATGCCAGGCCCGATATCACCGTGCATTCGTTGAGAGGAAACCTCGACACCCGCCTTCGTAAACTGGAAACTGAGGGCCTGGATGCCATCGTTCTGGCAGCCGCTGGTGTCAAAAGGCTCGGCCTGAAAGATCGCATTACTGAATATCTTCCTGAGACCATTATGCTCCCTGCGATCGGACAGGGGGCGCTTTCGATCGAAATAAGAGAAGAGGATGAGACCATTCACAGCCTCACAGTAGCCATGGATCACAGGGATACCCGCCTGGCCGTGGAAACAGAAAGGGCCTTTCTGGCCCGGCTTGAGGGCGGGTGCCAGGTCCCCATTGCCGGCCACGCAAAGGTCACTGAAAACAGCATTGTCTTGACCGGGCTTGTGGCAGAAGTGGACGGCTCTCTCCTTTTACGAGAAATGATGTCCGGTCCTTTGGACCAAGGCGAAAAGCTGGGCGTGGAAATGGCCGACCGCCTTCTTGAAAAGGGGGGAAGAGAGATCTTAGAAAACGTGTACGGCAAAGCTGTTCAGGATCTGAAAACATGAAGGAGGGAAAAGTCTATCTGGTCGGCGCGGGGCCCGGGGATCCGGATCTTATAACCGTTAAAGGTATGGAGTGTCTCAAGCGGGCTGAT
This sequence comes from Deltaproteobacteria bacterium, assembly GCA_030667105.1. Next base: position 2,284 of record DAOUWN010000254.1, on the reverse strand, counting down.
ATCATCATCTATGACCACCTGGCATCAGCCAACCTGTTGAAATATGCCAGGCAAGGTGCTGAAATCATCTATGTCGGCAAACAGGAGGGTATTCATACCCTTCCTCAAGATGAGATGAACAATCTCATCGTGGAAAAGGCAAAACAAGGCCGCACCGTTGTTCGCCTTAAAGGAGGACACCCCTTTATTTTCGGCAGGGGCGGTGAGGAGGCTGAAGCACTGGCACTGGCGAAGGTTTTCTTTGAAGTCGTCCCTGGCATAACCTCGGCCATCGCTGCTCCGGCCTATGCGGGCATACCCCTGACACATCGCGGATACTCTGCCAGCGTGGGTATTGTCACGGGTCATGAGGACCCGACAAAAGAGCAATCCACGGTGGATTGGTCCAAGCTCGCCACGGGCGTGGGCACACTGGTCATTTTGATGGGTGTGAAAAACCTGCCTAGTATTACGGAAAAGCTGATCGCAGGCGGCCGAGACCCAAAGACTCCGGTGGCCCTTGTGAGATGGGGCACCACGCCCCAGCAAATCACGTTGGTGGGCACACTGGAAACTATTGTGGCACAGGCCGAGGCAGCCGAACTCAAGCCACCCGTAGCTATTGTTGTCGGCGAAGTCGTAAAGCTCAGGCAAACCCTGAACTGGTTTGAAAAAAGGCCCCTCTTTGGAAAAACCGTGGTGGTCACGAGGACCAGAGAACAGGCAAGCGAACTGGTGGTGCAGCTTTCCGACCTGGGGGCCGAGTGTCTGGAATGCCCCACCATCCGGGTCGTGCCTCCAGAGGACTGGGCGCCCCTGGATGCAGTCATCGATCGCCTTGATACGTATGACTGGCTTGTTCTGACTAGTGTGAACGGCGTTGACTTCTTCTTTCACAGGCTCTTTGAAAGAGGCAAGGACGTACGGGCACTCGGAAATGTGCGCACAGCAACCATCGGCCCGGCTACGGCCAAACGGCTGCGTAATTTTGGCCTCAATAGCGACATTGTTCCGGAAACCTACCGGGCAGAGTCGATCATAGAAGCCTTCAAGAACGAGCCTATGGATGGGAAAAGAGTGCTGCTGCCCCGTGCCAAAGAGGCCAGGCCTGTTTTGCCGACAGAAATCCGCAAGATGGGGGCCACGGTTGACGAAATAGCTGCTTACCAGACTGAGCAAGCAGGGGATAATCTGGACCTGCTGATCAGCCGCTTGGAGCAACGCTCCATTGACATTGTGACCTTTACCAGTTCTTCCACGGTGAGAAACTTCAAAGCCCTGCTTCCCGCTGAAAGATTTGAAAGCCTAATCGATGGGGTCACGGTCGCCTGCATTGGCCCGATTACTGCCAATACAGCAAAAGAACTCGGGTTCAAAGTAAATATCGAAGCCCAGGAGTACACTATTCCCGGACTGTGCGAGGCCATCCTCAGGCACTATACCTAACTGACAAGATGCGGTACGCGATTATCACCAACCCTGTCTCGGGCAAGATGACCATCGATCAAAAGCGCGCTGCCCTGGCCAAAGCCGCCCATATCTTGAATGCGCAAATACACGGGCTCGATATCACGACAGTGGGCGAATTCGGTCAATGCGCGCGCGAGCTTGCCACCAGTTGCGATGTCCTGATCGCCGCCGGGGGGGACGGGACCTTTTCCGACATCATCAATTATGTCGATACTGCTGAGACACCAATTGCCTATCTCCCTTTGGGTACCGGAAACGCCATGCGGCACGCTCTACAATACAAAGGAAGTCTGGCTGACATCGCCATTCGCATCAGGGACGGCCAAATACACGAATATGACCTGCTTGAGTGCGACGGCAAGAAGCGTGCCTTCATGGCATCCGTGGGGATGGAAGCAACGACAATCCGGCTGAGGGACCAATGCGTCGCCCGGGGTGGCACCGGCTTGAAGACATATTTGCGAGCCGCCTTCACCTCCTATTTCGGAGGATACAAACGGGCCGTCGCCACGATTACGCTTGATGACGAAACATTTGTGGCAGAGAATCTGCTAAGCCTGATGGTGGTTAAACAGCCGTTTTATGGCTTCGGGATGAATGTTGTTCCAGGAGCACGGTTCGACGACCGGAAACTGCATATCTTGTGGATAAACTCAGGGCTCCTTAAGTGCATCATCGGTGTGGCAACCGCATTCACCGTGGGCAACCGTATTGGCGAGTACCGAACCGGTCAAAAGCTCTCTGTAAGACTGGAACGTCCACTGGCGCTGCAAATCGACGGCAACAACGCCTGGGACGCTGATACGTTTGTTTTCACACTTCTGCCGAATGCAAT
>DAOUWN010000052.1 GCA_030667105.1 Deltaproteobacteria bacterium | reverse complement strand
GCAAGGATTAGCCCTCTGATTTCGTCTGGTGTGCTAGTAGACGGGCCAATCGTACACACAATTTTGGTCCTTCTCAGTCTTGACTCACTTTTTATCTCCATTGAAGATCTATCTCCATCTAATTCAGGGGTCAGGATGTTTCTTTTTTCTCCGAGCACGGCATTGCCAAATATCGATATTAGGTCTAGAAATCCTTACACGTCTCTTATTACGGGACAACGCTCACGGTCATGGCAGCGGCTTCGACTACCTTGGTTGCTACGCTGCCCATAGAAAACTCTTTCTCTGCGGACTGGCCACGACGTCCTATCACAATGGTCCCGCAGTTAGTGGATTTTACCTCGTCCAAAATGTCCTTGGCCGCGCTCCGGCTTCCGTCAACGACTTTGGTTTTAACTTGCTTTTCCTTGAGTCCCGCTTGCAGGAGCATCTCTTTAGCTTTCTTCATGTATGGGGCAATCTGCTCACCCGCTTTATGCTTCCAAAGTTTTTCGAGCTCTGGAGCTTCATCCAACACCTCTTTCGGCATAAACCGTCTCAGGTCTCTCATGGAGTGGAATAGTGTCACTTGGCATTCGGTTCCGGCGAGCATAAATCCTGTATGATCCACCACCCTGAGTGCATTTTCCGAACTGTCCACGGCAATAAGTACATGGTTTGACTTCGCCACACCACTAACAATCCATATAGGGCAGATTTTACAGTATTCAAGCAGCTTTCTCGCGACTTCTCCCATAAAAAAGGCCTCTATCCGATTCCGCCCTCGTGTACTGATAACTATTGCATCTGCCCGCCTGTCATCTGCCCACATAGAGATATCTCTCGGAATTCCCAACTTCTTTTGTTTGTAAATCGTCTTTATCTTTTCCACTCTGAAGCCTTTTCGGATGAGATACTTCTTACCCTCTGCCAGTATCCGTTCAGCCATTTGGACATTCTTGTCCTCGATGGACTTAAGCTTTAGCCTATCCTTATGGCCCATGCCTCGGTCATCAACAAGAAGTGACGGCAGTGACGGAAGCACATACAAAAGGGTGACTTCCAGGTCGTGCTTGGGGCCAAAGATGAGGCTGATGTAGTCAATGGACTTCATGGCGTTTTGTGAACCATCCAGAGGGACTGCGATCATTTTGGTCAAGTCAGCCATAAGGCCACCTCCTTTCGTTACAGGGGTTAAGGATTCTGAGAGTTGTGACATAGAGAAAAAAACGACCAGCGGTTCGAACAAGTCTTCTGCAAAACAGAAAAGAATGGACGGATCAATCAGTGAAATCTTGCGATAGGAAACTGTCCGCTGATCGAGCAACACGTCAATAATCCTCAAGTCTCCTGAACTATCCCGCTCAGTGCCTCAAAACCAGCCACAAGGTCAAAAAGCTCTGCGTCGATGGCGCCCTGTCGTTGTTGGTGATACTGCGCGTTGAGTTCATCCAGGCGATTTTCGACGTTCCTCTCAGCGACTTGCATAGATGCCAGCCGACTGGCATTCTCGCTGGCAAGTGATTCGGCGAAAGCCCGATAGAGCGATACAAAGAAATACTGTCGAATCAGCCGAGAAAAAAGCCCATCCCAGTCCATGGTAAAGTACGGAATGGCCCTGCATGGCCAAGGTCTTCGTGGCAGGTCTTGAAACCATTCCAGGTCCACAGGGAGAAGCTGGATGGTATAAGGCCGATAGGACGCTCCAGATAACGGTCTATTGAAGAAGAGAAGAACCTTATCGATTTCTCGTTGAGAACGCCACATTTCTATTTTCAGCACGACGTCCTGGACAACAGGAGTAATTGCCAACACAGAGCCTGGAAGAGAAATATAATCCTCAGCAGGGTAGCCAGCCTCTTCCAGGCGTGCTGAGACTCGGGCGCCGGCAGCCAGCAGGATAAGGTTTTCTTGTAGTACCTGCTGTTTTTCTAGCTCAGAAGCTGCATACCGTGCTATGACTTCATTGAACTGTCCAACCATCCCCTGGTCTGACCCGAAAACAATGCCTCCAAGGCGCTCGCTGAGGGCAGGCTTGGCCATTGTAATTCCCTCGTAATTTTGTTTTAGAAGCACCTGAAAACCCATCTCAACCGTCCGGTTATACTCAGCAAGGGATTCGACCGCCCTTTCGTACTGACGAATATTGACTGCAGCCAGGGCCTTCATCGTCCTCACAACAGAGTGCAAATCCTCTGTGCTACTGATTCGCCGTCTCAGGGACTCAATGGTTTCCATGATTGGTCAGATGCTGTCCGTTGGTGTAACTGCGGGATAGTTAGAGGGCAATCGCATTACGGGCGACCTCCAAGAGACGATTGCGGTCCTCTTCGCTTAGTTTACTTCCAGATTCCATATCGACACAGAGATCGGGAAGCCCGGCAGTCACGGCCTTCCGTATCCGCTTGCCGGCTATTGCGACTTGATCCGGTGGAAGTGCGTCAAACATCCCCTCTGCTGCTGCCAGAAGAACAGCAATTTGTTCGGATACCGACATGGGCTGGTACTGGGGCTGTTTGAGAACCTCCCTGATACGCCGACCATGCTCCAGAGTCTTTTGTGTGGCTTCATCGAGACGGGTGCCGAAACGGGCAAAGGTTTCGAGTTCTTCAAACTGAGAATAGGAGAGGCGTAAGTGGCCGGCCACGGCACGATAGGCAGAAAGCTGGGTTTTGCCGCCCACCCTGGAAACAGACTTGCCAACATCTACAGCCGGGAGGACACCTTTTTGAAAAAGGTTGGGAGAAAGGTAGATCTGCCCGTCAGTAATAGAGATAATGTTGGTTGGGATGTATGCCGACATGTTCTGTGCCTCTGTTTCCACGATGGGCATAGCGCTCAAAGAACCTCCACCAAGCTCCTCTCGAAGATGGGTAGCGCGTTCAAGTAGTCGGGAATGAATATAGAATATATCGCCGGGAAAGGCCTCCCTGCCTGGAGGCCGGCGCAGCAAAAGGGACAGCTCCCGATAAGCCTGGGCATGGCGCGTCAAGTCGTCGTATACAATCAGAACATCGCGTCCTTGTTCAACAAAATACTCTGCCATACTGGTCGCAGCATACGGCGCAATGAACTGCAACCCCGGAGGATCTTCACCCTCTGCCATCATAATGATGCAGTATGCCATGGCATCGTGCCTTCGCAAGTCCTCAATGAGTTTAGCCACTGATGAACTTCGCTGACCAATGGCACAGTATACGCACAGCACCCCTTTATCTTGCTGGTTGATGATGGTATCCAGCGCAATGGCCGTCTTGCCTGTTTGCCGGTCACCCAGGACAAGTTCCCGCTGTCCCCGGCCAATGGGTATTAAGGCATCCACCACCTTGAGGCCGGTTTGAAGCGGAACAGTCACTGGTGCGCGGTCCATGATTTCAGGAGCCTCCCGCTCGACTGGGAGCCATTTTGAACTTCTCAGAGGGCCAAGATCATCCAATGGGCGGCCCATGGGGTCTACTACGCGACCAATCAAGCCATCACCTACAGGGACTTGCAGAATCCGCCCTGTCCTCCTCACTTCCGACCCCGCCTTCAGAGTAGGACTATCTCCGAGCAGAATGACACCGACCTCCGACGGATCTATGTTGAAAACCATGCCCAATACATTGTCCGGCAACAGGACAAGCTCCTCCGATCTCACCCCTAGTAAGCCTTCGACCCGGGCGATTCCCTTCCCAATATAGTTCAGCTTTCCGACCTCTTGTCCCCTAAGGTCCGCTGTGTAACGTTCCAACACGCCATCAAGGGTGGCAAATGTCCCGTCAAGAAAAGCCTTCAGTGCTTCACTCTTTTCCAAGGGCGGATCCCTCCCTTTTCTTCTGTGCCTCTTGATCAAGAGCTTCGCGCTTCTTCTCACGGGGCGGCTGTTCGCCCGGCCCTTTTGTTTCGCCTCCTAAGACCTTAGCTAAGATTGTTTCCAGACCATCAAGATAGTCAGGTACACTCCAGGCAATCTTGCGTCCCTGGACTCTTAGTTCGATCCCACAGATTACTTCCGGAGACGTTTCAAAACGCAAATCCACGGGATCGGACAAATACTCCCTTATGACCTGCACTATTTCTTGTGACGATTCCTTAAGAATCTCAAAGGCGCTTATCACAGTGACTTCTCGCTTCGACTTCTGAACAGACTCCTTAAGTGCCCTTTGTTCCTCTTTATCGAGGCTGCGTAGACGTTCGATGAAGACACGAACAATGTGTTGCTCAAGCTCGACATTGGCCAGGTCTTTGAGTGCTCGGCGGGCAACGGCGTACGTGTGCTTGCCTGTGCGTTCGCGGAGATCCTGGAGTAAAGACTCTTTCTCTCGCTCTAATGCTTCGTACCAGTTGGTCCGAATGGCATCGACCTGGTGGCGTGCTTGGCTGACGAGTTCTTTTCGCTGAGCCTCGACGTCCTCCTTCATTTGGCTTACCAACTGCTTACGCTGACTATCAAGCTCTCTGTTTCTTTGCTCATATTGTTCCAGTTCTTGCCGGGCCTCTTCTTCTCTTTTGTCGGCTTCCTCCAATCGGCCTGCAATGCGTCGCTCTCGTCCATCCATGGCCTTGATGATAGGCTTATAGAGAAAACGCTTGAGAAGGTACACGAGCACGAGGAAATTGAAGATCTGTGCAATGACGGTAAACCAATCAATCAACACTGATTATCCTCCCGCTTTTGATATAACGTGTTCCCAGAAGGGATTGGCAAAGATTAGAATCATAGCCACGACAAAGCAGTAGATTGCCGTAGATTCCACCATGGCCAGACCAACGAAGAGGGTTCGTGTGATAGTATTGGCTTCATCAGGCTGCTGGGCAATAGAACTCAATGCTTGGGCCAAGGCTCGGCCTTCTCCTAATGCAGGACCAACCGAACCTATTGCAATTGTCAGCCCAGATGCAATAATGGATATTGTGCCAATAAGACCAACGTTATCCATATAGCTATTCTCCTTTCTCGCCTTGCTGATCAGTCTGTCCTTCCCGCTGCTGCACGCGGGTAGCGGCAGCAATGTATACCATAGCCAAGATTGCGAATATGTATGCCTGGATCAACCCCGTCAACAGGCCCAGGGCCTGCATGACAATGGGGAAAAGTAGTGGTGTGACGCCAAGAAGAATACCAACGATCATCGTGCCGCTCATCACATTTCCAAAAAGCCGGACGGCCAGTGCCAGGGTACGGGACAATTCCCCCATGATGTTGAACGGCAGCATGAATACCGAGGGTTTGATGTACTGTGCAAAATAGGAAAGCCCCCTGTGAGCGATGCCGTATAAAGGAACCGCGACAAATACACATGCGGCAAGTGCGGCTGTCGTCGAAAGCGAGCCAGTCGGGGCCTCATATCCAGGGACGATGCTCAAGAGGTTGCACACCGCAACAAACAAAAAAAGTGTGCCCACAAAAGGGAGGTATTCCCGGGGATCTTGGCCACTGATTTCCCGGATCTGCTTCCTTATGCCAGTGACAAGCACCTCCATAAGGTTCTGCCATCGAGAGAAACGAGTCTCTGTCGTGAGTTCTCGGGTCACCAACTTAGAGCCAAGGACCATGAGAGCCATGACTGCCCATGTATATATAATGGTAGCGTTTATGACTATGGGCCCCCATCGAAACAGTACCAAGGTATCCGGACTAATGCGCATGTTCTAAAACCTCACTTCAAAATCTTTTTTAATACACCGCATGTTAAATATTTGAATCACCTTTTCCAAATCTTGCACACAGGGGATAATTGCCTCTGTCAGGACCCCATAGCCGCACGAGGACGAATCGCGCCCCTAGAAAACCCAACAGACAAACAAAGAGTCGTTCCCAGCGACCGTCCATAACAAAATAGAAGCCGATCAGGACCACTGCCATGCGCGCGAAAAAACTTGACAGGCTCAGAAAGACAGGCCGAGGCGCTGTGGGCAGCTTTCTAACGGTCAACCAAAGACCCCCGAAATAGAAGACTCCGAGACCGATACCTGCTCCAAGAGACAGTGTCAGGCGCAAAAGCTCACTTACGTTCAAGATCTCTTTCCTCTTCGATCATCTTCCGCTCACGGGAGACCCAAAACCAGGCATTCAAACACCCAATTGCAATGCCTATGATGAGCAGCATAAGGGTCCACGAATATCGGCTTGGCCACCTCAAATCGATCCAGACACCCAATGTTATACCCACAACCGTGGGGATGCTCACCGACCATCCAACCAGCCCGAACATGCCCAGCCCAAACCAAACGGACTGATCCTTTCGGTCACGGGCCCTGATCTTCCGGGCTTCTTTAATCTTTACCGTCCTGCCAAGTTCGGTTTGCACGCCTTGGCGCTTGCCATTTGCAATGTGACGCTTATCCATGTTTTTCCAGATCCATGAATCGGCGAATGAAATTCGCCTCCAGCTTTGCAAATGCGGCACGGGCCGTCTTTTCCTGATTATCCAGGTGTCGAAAGCTTTTTTCAACTGTCTGTTCCAATGTGCCCAAGTCCGGGCCTCGCACTGCCTTTCTGGTTGAGACCAGTACTTCAGAGCCACACTTGATCAAGATACCTTCATCAACCGCAAGAAACTCTTCAACTCCTTGAAGGGATACAAACGATAGAAGTCCCGGCACAAGAGCAGCCAGGAAGTCTACGTGCCGAGGCAAGAGGCAAAAGGAGCCGTTCTCGGCCTCTGCAACTATTTTGGTCACGTCTTGATCTATGAACACCTCGCTGGGAAGAAGTACCTTAAGTTTCATGATGTCTTTGCTTCGTCGATCTTTCCAATCATGTAGAGGGCCTTCTCGGGATAATTCGAGAATTCATCAGCGAGAATTCGTTCACACCCTCCTATGGTGTCGTCCAGGTCCACCATTTTTCCTGGCAATCCGGTAAACTGCTCTGTGGTAAAAAAAGCTTGGGTAAAAAAGCGCTCAAGGCGTCTAGCGCGAAAAACGATTTGGCGGTCTTCCTGTGACAGTTCTTCCAACCCCAACATTGCAATTATGTCTTTTAAATCCTCGTACATAGCCAATGTCTTCCGCACTTCTTGAGCGACCGCGTAGTGCCTTTCTCCGGCACTGCCGGGTGTCAGCATCTTGGAGCGGGACGAAAGCAGGTCAATGGCCGGGTAAAGCCCTTCGCTGGCCTTCTTTCGGGACAGAACAATGGAAGCAGACAAGTGTGCGAAGGTATGAACCGCAGCGGGGTCTGTAAAGTCATCTGCAGGCACGTAAACAGCTTGAATAGATGTAATCGCCCCTGTTTTGGTGTTGCAGATCCGTTCCTCGAGTTCTGCCAGCTCAGTCCCAAGCGTCGGCTGATACCCAAGTCGGGAGGGAAGTTGACCCATTAGACCAGAGACTTCGGATCCAGCCTGGATGAAACGAAAAATGTTGTCTATCAAAAGGAGCACGTCCTGTTTCACGTCGTCCCGGAAGTACTCTGCCATGGTGAGTGCTGCATGGCCCACCCGAAATCTCGCCCCCGGCGCCTCGTTCATCTGGCCAAAAACCATCACCGTGTTTTTCAACACGCCCGCTTGCTGCATTTCGCGGTAGAGTTCCTCCCCCTCCCGGCAGCGTTCGCCAATCCCGCAGAATAGGCTCACACCTTCATGGCGTCCAACCATGTTGTGGATCATCTCTGTGATGACCACGGTCTTACCAACGCCCGCACCTCCAAAAAGCCCGGCCTTGCCACCCAATTCCAGGGGGACAAGAAGGTCAATAGCCTTGATACCTGTCTCAAAAATCTCCGAGCTCGTTGACCGCTGATTGATCGGAACCGAATCGCGATGAATGGAACGCCACTCCCCACTGTCAAGTTCCCCCCTCCTGTCGATGGGCTCTCCAAATACATTGAACATCCTGCCAAGGAGTTCCTTGCAGACGCGAACCCGCACGGGATGACCAGTGTCGATAACAAGCGAACCCCGGGCCAAGCCCTGTGTGGGCGTCAGCGCGATTCCACGCACCACTTCCGCATTAAGGTGGGTTTGTACCTCAATGGCTGTCTGGCCATTATCACCTGTCCTGAGGAGGTTATGAATAAAGGGGATTTTTTGGGAAAAACGGGCGTCAACCACACTTCCGCGGACTGAAACCACACTACCCTGATTGGTCGAATCAGACCCAAGTTGCTCACTCATTCTTATCACCTTCAAGCCCATCGAAGCTATTTCTCAGGGATCACATGAACCTTGAGAAAACAAACGATCAATGGATTCAAAAAAACCTTTCGGCGGCTGACGTGGTTCCATGAAAAAAGCTTGGCCTGCAAATACAAACATACACAAATTACCAAGAAAAGCAACAACAAGCAATCATCCCAAATCCACCGCCTATTTTTGATGAAGCCATTTTTGAGGCACATGAGATATTTTTTTGCCTCAGCTACTATCGACGCTGAGTTTTAGCGGTAAGATTTTCGTTCAAACAGGGCTATTCTTCATCGACTGTGAACACCTCTCCTGGCGGTCTGGCTAACCCTTTTAAATATCACAAGAAAACAGGCGTTGTTTTTGCCTCATCCGGCCGGTCCGTAAACAAGCCCCTTGAGACGCTCTCTGGCTTGCCATATAAGTGCATTGGAGCTATGGCCGCTGGTCAATCTTACTATGAGCTGCCGTGATCTTTTTATCAACCGGCCAGGCAGGTTAATCAAATTGAACCGTATGGACTTCAGGCGTTTGTTCTCCCAACCAGCAGGTAAAACATGGCTTTTAAAGATTGACTGTAGATTGAATGCCAGCACCATGATCCACCACCAGGCTGCATTGGCTCCAAACTCTGCGCAGGGAAGCTTACCGCCAGCAAAATCCTCCTTCATAATACTGTGCACTTCCTCCCCCTTGCCGCATCGCTCACGCTGCCAGGAAATGCTATGGGGTCAGGTCTCAACTTTCAACACAAATGTCAAATGTTGAGACCTGACCCTTCCGTTTCCTATTCATCCCAAACGTCGATCACATAATCGCCAAAGAGCCTCACCAATGAGGCTGATTCCCGATGCGTTGTCCCATTACCTCCAATGTTTCAGTAACAACCACAAAAGCATTTGGATCCAGCCGGCGAATAATTCCTTTAAGTCGGGATAGCTCCCGGAAGGTGATGACCGTATATAAGATCTGCTCTTCCTGACCCGAGTACCCCCCTTGACCTTTGATGACTGTCAAGCCTCGATCAAGCTTCTCGAAAATCTCTTGGGATATTTCCTGCCAGCGGGGAGAGATGATGAAGACTGCCTTTCTCTGACTCAGACCCGTTACTACCAGGTTGAGCATGTATGAGTTAACATAAACATAGACGAGTGTATACAGGGCCCTTTCAAGGGACAAAAGCATGGCCGCTGTCACCAACACGAGGCTGTTGAAGGCGAGGCTGGTAGTACCGAGACGGACTGAGCAACTTTGAAGTAGGATGACCGACAGGATATCCAGTCCTCCAGCCGATCCCACTGACCTAAGAATAATGCCCGCACCTGCCCCGGAAATGATGCCTGCCAGGAGAGCGCTCAGGATCTGGTCTTGAACCGGAATGGAGGCGTTAACCCATCTAAGGGCACAAGAAAAGATTATCATCCCAGCTATACTATAGATGAAGAAACGCCGGCCCACATATTTCCACCCTAAGGCAAAAAGAGGAACATTAAGAAAAAAGTAAATCCATGCCACCGGTACGGCGGGCAGGAGATAATAAATAACGAGCGCCAATCCCGTAAACCCTCCGCTCACAAATTTATGGGGAATCAGAATCCCGTTTATGGCAAGCGCACAAAGCACGCTGCCCACGGATATTAG
>DAOUWN010000150.1 GCA_030667105.1 Deltaproteobacteria bacterium | reverse complement strand
GGTCTTCAAGGTATGTATCAAAATTGGTCAGTCGTTTCATATCGGATTCCTCGCCAGCCAATCACGTTTTCTATCCAAAGCAACTTTGCGATCTCGCGCAGCAATCTTTGTGGCTTTACTTCGGATTGCATGTACAGTAATGATCCTCCGTCCTTTCACAAAAAAGTATAGCACCCTTGTATTGAGTTTCCCTACATGGCGCAGCTCTAAAAGATCATCTCCAATAGGCTTTGAGAGAGGCGGCCTGTGATAGTGCCTGTTTCGCAATTTCGCGAGACCCGCCATGACGGCGGCAAAATCTTCTGGATTAGATTCCTTAAGTTCGTCCAGAAACTCTCGCACCGGGCATCTCCCCGAACTGGTTTCACAAAACTCTACACTGAATTCCATAATTAGTCAACATCAATATTGATGTATTGCTTTTCTCTGTTATGTATCCTGTTCATCCTGTAAATCCTGTCTAATGAAAAGTTCAGCATCAGGCTGCAATGGCCTGGTTGATTTCGCGGATGATCGTTTCCAGGTCACCTTCAAAGACCCTGTTCAGTTTACCCCACGAGGCCCCCTCCCGGGCAAAAATGGGCAGAAAATCGAAATCCTCCTTTTCCAGCAACAGGTTTTCGATTAGATGCATTCTGATCAGGGCCAGCCACTTTTCCTGCTCTTGTGTAAAAGCGCGATCTGATTTGACCTTCATCAGGGCCTTGTCGACCCTTCGTTCTGCTGTGAGCAATTCTCCGCCGGTTGCTGCGTGGCGGATCATGGAGATGATATCTGCCAGTTCTTTGCTGTAGGCCCGCCGGAGATTTTTTTCTGTAAACTTGTCAACAAGAGGGTCAGGCTGTGCGGCCAGTGTATCCCGCAATGCCTTCAACTGCCCGGTATCAAAATCTTTGGGGACGACAACCGGGACGTCCATAAATAAGTAAATAACTCTTCAGAAGGGGATAAAGGTAGTTGTTCATAAAGGTTTCCCGGTGCTTCAGCCCTGCAAAAGCCATGATCTCCCGTATGGTCCGTTCTTTACGGCAGTAGTCCAGCAACCTCGTCTTGCCCGGTACTTGTCCGCTGCTTGTCCGGCTTCTTTTTTTGACAACGCCTCTTTCAGGCTCGTATTCTTCCGAAACTGCACTTGAAAAGTGTGTGAAATAGGGGACATCCATGACATTTCAACTTTCTAGCAGATGACCCCATGCTTCAACAGAACAACAAAAACGGGAACATCCCCTGGTTCTCTGATTTGGCCCCGTTTGCACGGAGTCCTAGTCCAAAGGATCCTAAAAACGGTTTTGGGCAACAGCCTCAAAAGATCTGACCCCAGCCTCAGTTATAGGAGGGCGACCCCTTACCCTTTTCCCACAGTTGACCGCACAGCCGCTATCACCGTTTTAGGGCTCGGTCTATTAAACATTTCCTGAGGTGGTGAAACAGGTACGGGAATATCTTGGGCCGCAACGCGCTTGATAGGTGCCTTGAGCACATCAAACGCCTCCTCAGCAACGATGGCCGATATCTCGGCTCCGAATCCACCAAACTTGGTGGCATCGTGTAGGACAACAAGCCTGCCGGTTCTTCTGACTGAATCCAGTAAGCAAGCCTTATCAAGGGGAACCAGACTTCTTAAGTCTATCACTTCCGTGGAAATCCCTTCCTCTGACAGGGTCTTGGCCGCTTCCAGGGCCGTGTAGACAGCTCCGCCGTAGCTGACAACCGTGCAATCCTTACCAGAGATGACTACCCGGGCTTTTCCGATGGGTATCCTGTGGTCCCCATCCGGGACTTCCCCCTTCATCCAGTAAAGTAGCATTTCTTCGATCACAATCACCGGGTTCGGGTCGAATATTGCGCTCAATAATAAGCCTTTTGCATCCGCAGGTGTGGAGGGGAAAACGACCCTCAATCCCGGACTGTGCGCAAGCCATGCCTCCAGATTGTGCGAATGCTGGCAACCAGCAGCAAAACTCACACCGGCCTTGACTCTTACCGTAAGTGGGAAGGCAGACTTTCCCCCGCTCAAATACCTCAACTTAGCAGCATGATTTACCAGCATGTCCATAGCCAGTGTGATAAAGGGAAAAAACATGATTTCAACCACAGGTCGCAGGCCGAGCGCTGAGGCACCCACTCCCAGACCAGCGATGGCAGCCTCGCTCACCGGTGTGTCCTTTACCCGTTTCCGGCCGTATTTTTCCAGGAGACCGTGTGTTGGCAAGTTGGGATCATAATGGATGGATACCCCAACACCCTCACCCGCAATGAAAACGCTGTCATCTTTACTCATGGCGACATCGAGGGCATCTTTCAGTGCCTGTCCAAATGATAAAACTGCCATGAATGACCTCCTCTACTGTGCAACTTGTTGGGGGATAGCATCTTCCACCCAAAGATCTTGCAAAGCCTCTTCGGGCAACGGGTACGGGCTTTCACTTGCAAATCTAACCGCCTCGTCAACCTTTGCCTCTATCTGCCTGTCCATGACCTGAAGCTGTGCTTCTGTGACCAGACCGTCTGCCAGCATACGCTCCCTCAGGCACCTGACGGGACACAATCGGGCCCACGCTTCCAGTTCTTTCTTATCCACATAGTGCTGGTGGTCGTGCTCCCCGTGGCCGCGGATTCTGTAAGTCTTGGCTTCAATGAGGACCGGCCCCTGACTGTTGCGGCAGCGCGACACCATTTCTCTCGCAATCGTGAATACTTTTTCTACGTCATTGCCGTCCACCAACTCACCCGGCATCCCGTACCCCACGGCACGTCGGGTAATATCCATCAAGCAAGAATGCTCAGAGAGGCTTTGAGCGCCTGCCCAACAGTTGTTTTCGCAAACAAATAGAACAGGAAGCTTCCAGAGCGCAGCCAGGTTCATGGCCTCATGAACACTCCCTTCTGCAGCAGCGCCATCGCCAAAGAAAACCACGGTGATATTTGACGTGCCCCGGTACTGTTGGGCAAAGGCTGCCCCCACGGCCAAAGGCGGCCCGCCTCCGACGATCGTTGTTGTCATCAAAGCATTCACCTCGGGCACAGACATATGAAGGGTTCCGGACTTGCCCTTGTTGACACCGGTTGCCTTACCCATAATCTCCGCCATAAGGTACTTAGGATTTGCCCCTTTGGCCAATAAGTGGCCATGACTTCTGTGATTACTCACAATGACATCATCCGGTTCGAGAGCCTTGACAATTCCAACGGACACGGCTTCTTGACCGTAGGCAAGGATTTGCATACCGACCAGTTTTCCTTTTTCCTGAGAAAGTTCGATCAGCTTTTCTTCGAATCTTCGTATCAGCACCATCTCCTCATACATCGCTTTTTTCAAGCCGACCTCTACTTGCTGTGAACCCATATGTAGCCCTCCTCCTTTGCCTAGAAGTGGTTTCAAAGCCCCATCTAACGCCCAATGGCTGCGTTGCAAGCCTGTTGTTTTGCTAAGCAAAACTTAAATCCGGGCGCCTAACGGCGCCCTAAGTACTCGCTTCGCTTTGTACTTAAGCCCATCCCGCCGATGGCGGTCTGGCGGTTTATGATAAAGGGGTCTACGGTTGACTCTTGTTCCAGGAAGACCTACTCTCCTTCGCTTTCGCCTCTTTTGCTGAAGACCTTCAGCAAGAACCCCTTTCAGGGTCAAAATCCGAAAAATGCCGTCAGTATGAACGAGGCGCCTGCCACAATAAATAAAGGCTTCCAAAGACCAGGCAGGAAAAACCCTAATGGGATGAGAATGACTCCCAACACAATCCGGCCTGTCCTCTCAACCCCAGCTACATTCTTGGCAATGCCCATCAATGCCTCCTTGTCTCAAACATTCGGTGTCAGGCCTTCGCGGGCTGTTGCCCAAAGCCCTTTTCGCTTTGGCTAAGACTTGATAATCATGTCAGCCGTTGTGCTATTGCTCGCCCGGCAAGAATCCCACTTGCGGAGGCTTGAAGCAGGCCCCGAGTAATGCCCGCGCCATCACCAATGACAAATAAATTGCTCACGCTGGTTTCCAGCTCCGATGATGATTCAATTCTGTTGGAATAAAACTTAACCTCCACACCGTATAGAAGCGTGTGGTGTGAATAGACCCCGGGAGTGAATCTTTCAAGCGCTTGAAGCATTTCGATAATGCTCAATAGGTGCCGATAGGTAAATACATAGCTCAAATCGCCTGGGTTGGCATCGGGAAGTGTAGGTCGGGTAAGGCACCGGTCAATACGTATCCGAGTACTGCGCCGCCCAGCCAATAGATCGCCCAGCCTCTGAATAATGACCCCACCGCTCAGAAGATTTGCCAGCCTAGCAATGTAACGGCCATAGGCAATAGGGTCGTCGAACGGCTCCGTGAATGCGCTACTCACCAAAATGGCGAAGTTGGTGTTTTCAGTCCTTTTCTCGGCATAGCTGTGGCCATTCACAGTAACGATTCCCTCGTTCTTCTCAGTCACAACCTCCCCGTAGGGATTCATGCAGAAAGTTCGCACTTTGTCCTCAAAGGAGTCTGAGTAATGGATAAGTTTGGATTCGTAGACCATGTCTGTCAGTTCCTTAAGCACAGCGGCCGGTAGTTCGACGCGAACGCCAATGTCCACAGGGTTGGGGTGGGTCTTAAGCCCTAACGAGTCAGCCTGCTTCTTCATCCAGCTTGCACCTGATCGGCCGGGTGCGGCCACGACAAAACGGCTGGTGATGGTTTTGCCATTGGCCAGTTTGACCCCATGGATTTGGCCATTTTCAACTAAGAGGTCTTGGACCCGACAGTCGGTGAGGGTCTCCACTCTTCCCGCCAACGACTCCTGTAGACGGCCTAACACGGTTCGGCAGTTTTCGGTGCCAATATGTCGCATGCGTGTAGGTATGAGTTCAAGGCCTGCCAGGCGGGCACGCTCGCCAAGATCATCAAGTTTTGGCGATGCCTCTCCAAAGACACGCTCCGGCGCTCCATGAGCCATATAGATCTCATCCGCCTTCGTCAGGAGCTGGTAAAGGTGCTCTCCCTCGACGAGTTCCCCCAAGAATCCACCGACCTCAGCGGAAAGCATCAATTTTCCATCGCTGTAAGCGCCAGCTCCACCCCAGCCACAAAGCATGTCCTCAGACTTCACACGCTTCCGCTGGCCAAGGTCTTTTCCCTGTTCCAATAACAGAACAGGCTCAATTCCTGAATCGGCCAATGTGAGCGCAGTGAAGATGCCCGCTGGGCCGGCGCCAACAATGATCACTTCGTAGTCCATAGCACACATTTTGGTGTCATATATTCGGTGTCAGGTCTTGACGGGCTGTTGCACAAATCCCTTTTCCCCCCTTCTGAATCTATGGGGTCAAGTCCCAGTCAAATACGCTTCGCATTTAACGGGATAAATCTGCTCTTGACTCTTGCTCAGGAAGACCCACCCTCCCCGCCTCTCATCTTTCTTGCCTCAGGCCAGATCGGGACTTCGCCTTTTGTCGCTTGCCTCTGCCGTATTTAGTACTTGGTTCCTTGATATCAAAACCGATCTTTTTTCTTGGTCTTTCATGCGGCGTCATAAGCTCTGCGATAGCCTCAAAGACTATTTTGAACTGCTTATCGTACTTCTTTTCCATCTCCTCAATTTTGTGGCGAAGTTTTTCATTGGACGATATCATTTGACGCAGTTTTACAAACGCTCGCATAATAGCTATGTTGACCTCGATGGCACGTTCACTATTCAAAACGGTTGAAAGCATGGCAACGCCTTGCTCCGTAAAAGCATGAACCCGCTTGGAATACTTGATCTGGGAGGATGTCACAGTTTGTGATATCTTCATGATCTCATCACGGGTCAATTCAAACATGAAATCTTTGGGAAAACGTTTTATATTTCGACGGACCGCCTGGTTCAACACCCTGGTTTCAACACAATAAAGTTCTGCAAGATCTCGATCTAACAGAACTTTTTCACCACGGATAAATAAAATCGCCTTTTCAATACGTTCCACCGGGACAATCGCTTTTCGTTTTCCCATTCTTCC
>DAOUWN010000220.1 GCA_030667105.1 Deltaproteobacteria bacterium | reverse complement strand
TTTTCAGCTCGAGCAGGGCAGAGGATAATGGTCTGACCTTGAAGGTCTTCAGCATCAGGCCCAAAGAGTGGGTGAGTGCCGATTACTTCTGACCGTGAATAACTTACCATCCACTCAACGGGCTTGACCTTCAGTGATGTCAAATCAATGAGGAGCGATTCTGGGCGAACGAAAGGCCCGAGTTCTTCAATGACCTTGCAGGTTTTACCTATGGGAACGCTTATGACCACAACATCACTGCTCCTGGCCACGGACTGCATGTCTTGGTTTTCTCTTGCCTCAACACCATGCACTCTGTGGCCGGCCGCTTCAAAAAACCGGGAAAACCACTTACCCATGCGGCCGGCGCCTCCGATGATGCCGATATTGCATCTTTTCATCCCAAAACCCTCTGCCGTAACAAATGATCCACAATCACAAGCCTTACCATTGCCTCACACACAGGCACGATCCTGGGAATGGCAGAAATGTCGTGCCGCCCCTTGACAGAGATCGTGGTGGGCTGTGAATGGATATCAATGGTTTTTTGCTCTATCTGAATCGAGGGGATAGGCTTTACCGCGGCCCTAACCGCAATATCGTCGCCATTGGAAATACCTGCAAGGATTCCTCCTGAGCGGTTTGTGGCAAATCCTTCCGGTGTGATCTCGTCGTTGCACTCAGAACCCAGCAGCCTGGCCGCCTCCAGGCCCACTCCGATTTCGACCGCCTTTACGGCCCCGATACTCATAAGGGCTTTTGCAAGGTCCGCATCCAGCTTGTCAAAGACGGGTTCCCCCAGTCCCGGGGGACACCCTCGAACCAGCACTTCAACAACACCCCCGGCGGAATCTCCACAAGCCCTGATCTCCTTTATCTTTTTCTCCATCAGAGCTGCTGCATCCGGATCAGGAGTAAGAAAAGGATTCTTTTCAACATCCTCAAGGTCCATCTTCTGTGCCCTGATTCCTGCAAGCTCTAAGGTGTAGGCAGTCACTTTGACGCCCTCTTGGTCCAGGACCGCCCTGGACACCGCGCCTGCTGCAACCCGTGCCGCTGTTTCCCTGCCCGAGGCCCTGCCTCCGCCCCTGTAGTCGCGTATCCCGTATTTTTTCTGGTAGGTGATGTCTCCGTGGCCTGGCCTGAAGGTATCCTTGATTGCCTCATATGCTTTACTGTCTGCATCCTTGTTATGAATAAGGAGGGAGATGGGCGTTCCCGTGGTCCTTTCTTCAAATACACCAGAGAGTATTTCCACCTTGTCCGGTTCACGTCTTGTAGTGCTTGCCGGGGCACCCTTGGCTCTTCTCCTGTCTAATTCGTTCTGAATATCAGATTCGGTCAAGCGCAGCCGAGGTGGACATCCGTCAATCACCACCCCCAGGGCCTTTCCATGTGATTCGCCCCAGGTAGTGACCACGAAAGCTTTGCCAAAACTATTTCCTGACATAAGACCTCCTTCACAAATTCAGGAATTGCAAATTGAGGAATTCCTCAGTTGCCTAATTTCTTAATCCATCTCCAAACTCGGATCCGCCGCAGACGGAGAACCAAAAAAGAAAAAATTACCACGAAAGCACGAAAGAACTAAAACACGAAAAAAGAAACATCATTTGGTATTTTGCGGCACGGACCTTGGCAACCGTAGTTATCTTTGGTATTTTCTGCAAAAAAAATGTGGATTTCAGAACAAACGGACCAAAATTTTCTCAACCACTTCATCTACGGTCAGGTTTGTGGTGTCCAGAGAAAAATCCGCCACTTCTTCGTAAACGGGCATTCTTTGTTTGAGCAAGGCCCTGGTTTCCTCATAGATATCACTCCCCAACAGATCTGGCCGCTGCTGCGAGCTTGACTCATCGCTTTGGATTCTCTGGATCATGGTGTCAATGTCTGCCTTAAGGAGAACAAAGGAGCCGTTTTTGCCAAGAGACATGACATTGTCTTTGTCCATGACTGCCCCGCCGCCGGTAGCAATTACGCAGCTCTTCGTGGCAGAGATTTCTCGAAGGACCTCCTTTTCTCTTTCCCGAAAAAAGGGCCAACCTTCTGAAGCAACTATGTCACTTATGGTTCTTCCGAGTTTTTCTTCAAGAAAGAGATCTGCATCGCAGAATTGCCTTCCAAGTCTTTTTGAAAGGGCTTTGCCCACGGCTGTCTTACCAGTGCCCCTGTATCCGATCAAAACAATGTTCATAATCTAATCTAAGAATTCACGAATTCAGGGATTGAGGAATTGATCTGTCGCAGCAGGCGGCCCGAATTGCTCAATCCTTCAATTCGCAATTCCTAAATCCCAAAATTCCTCAATCATTCCTTTTGAAGCATATTTGCTACAGCTTCCACGGCCATCAGATACCCTTCTTTGCCGAAGCCGGCCACCCGGGCTGTTGCGACATCAGCAACAAAGGACCTGTGCCTGAATGGCTCTCGCTTATAGATGTTTGAAAGGTGCACTTCAATGATCGGAATATCCAGCATCAAGAGTGCATCTCTTATGGCAACGCTGGTGTGGGTATATGCTGCCGGGTTGATGATCACAGCCTCATAACCTTCCAGGGCATCTTGGATTTTTTCCACTATTGCGCCTTCGTAGTTCGATTGAAAGGTCTGAGCCGCCATTGCGAACTTCTGTGCGGTCTCCTTGATCTCTGAGTCGATCTCTTCGAGGGTCGCGCTACCGTACAAAGACGGCTCGCGTCGGCCCAGCATGTTCAAATTTGGCCCGTGGATAACGAGGATTTTTCGGATTCTCGATTCTGTGTTCACGGCTATTCTTCCTATTCTACAATCTTGCGTGTTAGATTTAACCCAAAGACTCAAGCCTTTCCCAGAAGTCCGGAAAAGATTTCTTGACGCAATCAGGGTCTTTAATGGAAACGCCATCAATGGCCAGCCCTGCTATGGCGAAACTCATGGCGATCCGGTGGTCGCTGTAGCACTCTATTTCCGCGCCCCGTGTAGCCATGCCTTGTATGATCATTCCATCAGCTTTTTCTTCGGCCTTAGCGCCGATCCTTCGAAGTTCACTAGTCACAGCCCTGATTCTGTCGGACTCTTTAATGCGAAGATGCGCAATGTTTTTCAAGACCGTCTTTCCCTTCCTGAAGGCAGAAACTACAGCAAGGCCAGGAACCATGTCGGGCACGTCATGTAGATCAAAAGAAAGGTCTCCGTGATTGGACAAGGGCCCTGTGATTTCCAGTCCTTTGCCAGAGGTGTTGATCCTGCATCCCATGATCTTGAGGACATCCGAAAAACGCAGGTCTCCCTGCAAGGAGTCCGGATTGATATTTGCTATCCTCACCGTTCCTCCGCAGATGGCGGCGGCAGCCATGAAATAGGTAGCGCTCGAGGCGTCTCCCTCCACAACATAGTCCCGGGCGAGATAGGCCTGTGGAGCTTTGATCAAAAAAGACTTGAATTGTCCATCTGAGACTTTCGCGCCAAATCGAGCCATTACATCCAGGGTCATCCGCACGTAAGGCCAGGACGGGAGAGATCCCAGCACCTTGATTTCAGTATCCTTCCCGGCATAGGGAGCTGCAAGAAGGAGGGAGGAGAGGTACTGACTGCTTAGCCCTGTGGCGAGTGTTGTCTTTCCGCCGGAAAGTCCCTTTGCAAGGACTCGAACCGGAGGACATCCGTTTCCTTCAATACACGCAGCTTGAACGCCAATATTTTCTAAGGCGTCAAGGAGGGGTTGGATGGGCCTTTGACGCATACGAGCGTTGCCATCAAGTACAAAGGTCCCGTGTCCCAGAGAGACCGTGCCGGTAAGGAGCCTGAGGCCGGTTCCATTGTTTCCCATATAGATGGCCTCAGAAGGGGTGTTGAGCGCTCCGCTGGTTCCGTGGATGTTCAGGTCGCAACCCTTGCGCTTGATAGTTGCTCCCAGCAGTCTGAGGGCATTGATCAAATACTCAGTATCTTCGGAAATCAGGGCATCTCTGACAAGCGAGTTGCCCCTGGCAAGTGAAGCAGCGATCAGCGCCCTCTGAGTATAGCTCTTTGAGCCCGGCACGCGAACCGTGGCATTAATATTCTTGATCGGCTTGATGTGCTTCATTTCAGTTATTTAACTACTCAACCTCTTACCTCTTACCAATGACCAGTAACAAATTGAAAACGATTTTATCCCTACAACGACACTTACCGTTGACACCAAATTCTGGATTCTGTCATGCCGGACTTGATCCGGTATCCAGAAGTCGACCTATGACCATGAACTAAAATAGCCATCTTCCAGACCGTTCTGACTGGATTCCGGCTTTCGCCGGAATGACGGAGTGGTAAACGTCGTTGTAGGGTTATGAAACACTCTACAAG
>DAOUWN010000115.1 GCA_030667105.1 Deltaproteobacteria bacterium | reverse complement strand
GCCGTCTGTTTGCGGACTTTTTACGAGTCCATCAAACGCAAAAATTCGACACTTGATGCTGGATACCAGATGCCCGAGACTGGATATTCGTTGTCCTTCAAGCCCGCAAGAAATATGGCCGACATACAGCTTTCGACTTTGAGCTTTGAGCTTCCAGCTCTAATCATTATCTCCGTCAAGCAAGCCACCCAGGATGGAGCCCTCGCCCTTTCTGCCCCCGCGCTGCGGAGCTGCCTGGAGCATACGTCCTGCCAGACGCGAAAAGGGCAGTGACTGCAACCATACCCTCCCAGGCCCGTGGAGCGTGGCAAAGAAAAGGCCCTCCCCGCCAAAAAGCGCGGTCTTGATGTTGCCGGCCTGCTCTATCTCAAACTGCACATTCTTCTCCAGGGCTACCAGGCAGCCGGTGTCAACGTGCAGGATTTCGCCCGGTTTCAGTTCGCGCTCTACCACAGTGCCGCCCGCATGCAGGAAAACCAGACCATCGCCCTCCAGTTTCTGCATGATAAAGCCCTCGCCCCCGAAGAGACCCGTCAGGATCTTGCGCTGGAGGTGAATGCCGATGGAGACTCCCTTGGCAGCGCAAAGGAAGCTGTCCTTCTGACAGATCAGACAGCCGTCCACGTTCGTCAGGGTGACCGGGATGATATTGCCCGGATAGGGCGCGCCAAAGGCAACATGGGCCTTGCCATGGCCATTGTGGGTAAAGACCGTCATGAACAGGCTCTCGCCCGTGAGCAGGCGTTTGCCAGCACCCAACAACTTGTCCATGAACCCTCCGCCACCGCCTGAGCTCGAGGCGTCGCCGAACACGGTCTCCATCACCACTGAGCTGTCCTTGTACATCATTGCGCCCGCCTCGGCCACCGCGCTTTCGCCGGGATCAAGCTCCACCTCGACAAACTGCATCTCAGCGCCCATGATCTTGTAGTCGATCTCGTGTGATCTGCGGGTGGTGGGCGGTGGTGGGGCAACGCCCGGTGTGGTGGGCCGGTTCAGTTCTGCCACGTGAGATATAGGCAACCACTCCGCAAGCCCTTCGCGCCAGGCAAAGCCGTCAGGGTTGGCCTGGATCCTGGCCACTGCTTGCGATTGATCCATGGGACCTTCCTGTTTGCCGTCGTAACTTAAGTACCATTGTGACATGGATCTCTCCTCCTTAGGCGTAGTCCATTAGTTGTAAAACGCATATTCATATTTCTGTTTTTCCCAAAATTCAACATCAAAGGCCACAAACACAAAAATCCCCATAAATCCCCCTTTGATAAAGGGGGACCTCGAGGGACCCACCTAATACACTCTCTCCACCCCCTGGGACGAAAAGAAAACTTAACGGCTCGCTCAACCGAATCTATGCCAGACTTCTCTGGAAAGCTTGTATGGCAATTCATAGATTAGGTTTGAATCATGAACGGTTCGGACCGCATCTGTTGGTTCTTCGCTTGATTTGTGTAAACACTCCGAACAATTCCAGCATTGCCACCGATGCTTAACCGCATGGTCCAAACAACCCCCATAGTGAAAGCAGTGGAGGTTTCTGTACCCTTGCTTCTTAACTGGATGCGGATTCGGTTCCA
Organism: Deltaproteobacteria bacterium; assembly: GCA_030667105.1. The sequence goes on along the minus strand of DAOUWN010000115.1, from coordinate 5,282 downwards.
TAATAGTGCCTCCGATGCAAATTTGTTCTCTACATCGTCACATTTATGGAAAAACTCAAGGCGTTGGGAAAAGGGGGAAGGCGTTCACACGTTCAGGGTTACCTTTCTTTCGTTGCGCTTGCTTGTAGGCAAGCAAGTACTCGATGAAACCACATCCTCTAATCGTTCTATTCCCATGCCTTCTTCATTCAGAACTCACGAATCAAAGGTTCAGAGTTTCGGTAAACCCTGAATCGGTGAACGATTACAGCATTTTTAGCTTTAGGCACTTTCTTTGTCCCGGCTTATCCGGATTGTGAGGTTCCCCCGACTACAATCTCGGGGATACGGAGGGTGGGCTGGGCATCACCTACGGGCACGCCCTGACCATCCTTGCCACAGGTGCCGATGCCAAATCCGAGGTCATTTCCGACACGATCAATTGACTTGAGCACCTGTGGACCATTTCCGGCGAGCGTTGCGCCACGAATAGGATCGCCTATTTGGCCGTTTCGGATCAGATATCCTTCAGAGACCTCAAAAACGAAATCGCCATTCACGGTATTTACCTGTCCCCCGCCCATCTTTTTCACCAGCACTCCATCAGGAGCATTTCGCAGTATCGTATCGGGATCATCTTTGCCGGGGGAAATATAGGTGTTGGACATACGCACAATAGGATGGTGCTTGTAAGATTGACGTCTTCCGTTTCCCGTTGAGACGCCGTTAAATCTCATGGCATGAAGCCTGTCGCAAAGATAACCCTTCAATATCCCTTTTTCTATCAAGACTGTCTCTTGTGCTAAAACGCCCTCGTCATCATAACCATAAGAGCCGCGCTTCTGAGTGAGCTTTGCGTCATCCACGACTGTAATCAGGGGGGAGGCCACTGTCTCGCCGATACGGTTGCTGTAAATAGAAAGCCCCTCAAGGGCCAGATCTGCCTCCAGGCCGTGACCCACGGCCTCATGGATCATGGTCCCGCCAGCCTCACTCGAAAGAACAACAGGCATGAGCCCCCTTGGCGCTTCCCTGGCCTCCAGGGCCCGCACTGCCCGACGGGCCGCGATTTTAGCTACCTGAGCCGGGTCTACTTCATCGAATAGTTCAAACCCCATCAGCCCGCCTACTGGCTCATATCCAGTCTGCACAAGCTCTTTTGCGGCCGCCACCACCTGCACCATGAACAACGTATAGGTGCGGTCCTCCTCCACCAGGAACCCTTCTGAATTGGCCATGGCCAGTTGTTGACGCTTGTCGCTGTAAACGACCTTGACTTGGCGAACCCTGGAGTCCATTTCGCGGGCGGCCCTATTGGCTTCGCGAACGATAGCAATTTTCTTGGCCGTATCAATGTTTCCCGGAGATAGCCGCACCGGGAGGTTCACAGAGGGCCCCAAGGGATACTCCTTTGCTACGGTTGCACCGGGGCTTGCCTTTATGGCACCGGCCAGATCCGCTGAAAGGGCGAGGACATCTTTCTCAGAACAGCGGTTGCCGTAGGCATAGGAGGTCTTGAAATCGCTGATGGCTCGAAGCCCCACGCCGGCATCCGTGCCGGTAATGACCTTTTCAATCCTGTTATCCTCACAAACAATGGAATTGGTCTGGCTCGACTCATAATAGAGATCAGCAAACGAGCCACCATTTTTCAGAATCGTTCGGAATATTTTTTCCAGGGGATAGTCAGTAATCATATGTCTTGGTCTGCGAAGAAGACGCTGCAAAATGAGGAACAAAGCCATAGGCTTCATAGATACCCTGAGCACGAACCGAATTGATGAAGTCGAGAAATTTCTCAGCGTTCTCAGGGTGGACGGCATTCTTTAAACGGCAAATATAATAGTTGATGTCGTCCCTTTGATCCAGATGTTCTCCTGGTTCGACCACGTCCACGGCAAGGCCTTGCCGCCGTGCATGCATGATCTCGGTAGCCCATACAGGACCCACGTCAACTGTTCTCTTTGCTATCCTCAGCGGGGTTTCCCTGTGGTGCACGATTGTCAGAATCGTTCTCCCCTCTGCCCGCTTCTCTTCCATGATACGGTTCACAAGGTCTTCGCCGCCAGCCTGGCGATACATCTCGATAATGTAATGAGCAATGTCTTCATACTCCGGATTGGGCTGGGAAATACGCACCTCCTCTCGCCCAAGATCAGAAACCGATGCTATCCGCGCAGGATTTCCTTCCGGCGTCATCAAGACAATCCGATTATGGAGATACAGGAAATAGTCTTCCCTTGAAATGAATGCCATCTCTTCAAGTCGCTCCATGGCCTTTTCGGTCACAGAGGCATAGACATCGGGGACTACGTCTATGACGCTTTCCCGAAAGATGGCTCCGCCCGCCAAAATCTGTTTCAGCTCCAGGCCCGGTGGAAGTGTTTCATAAAAGATTTTCCTGATATCCGGGTGTTCTTCCTGAAAGGCAAGGAGGAGTTCTTTCATGACCATGAATTGATTGCCTGCCACAAAAAGAACCAGGTCTGCCGAGTCAGCAAATTCGAGGTTGTGCAAGTCATCTCCCCGATCTGGCGGAATGACTGGAAAAGCGACCTTTCCCTCTGCTCTCACCATCTTGTCTCCTTATGTCCAAAGCGCCATCTACTAGTGCAAAAAGAAATGCCTAAAATGAGCTAAAATGCCAAAAGTCAAAGAGAGTTAGGGATTGGGGGATTTTGGGATTAGATGAATTTCCGGCAATTCATGAATTCCTTAATTCTTGATTCCTAGATTACTGATAACTTCGTCTGCGCCTCCAGTTCACTTTAGGCATTTACAAGGCAATTTAGTTCATTTAAGACATTTCTCTGCACCTCGCATGTCTTTGTAGTAATTACTCCCCTCCATGGACTTGACGCGTTTCTTGACCTCTGCCGCGATTGCACTCACCTGACCAATATGCTTAATGGGCCTGTGCTCATTTGTAACAACCGCTATGGAAATTGACACAAAGGGAAAACACTCCTTTTCGCCTTTACGATTTGTCGAGTCAATACAACCCCGTACCCTGTCACCTTCATCGTAAAAATTCTCCACAATCAGATCAAAATTTCCAATGATCTCCTCACAAACATCGTCCAGTCTGTCGGGCGGAACAATGAAAACAAAGTCATCTCCTCCCACGTGACCTACAAAGGCATCTGGCGAGTCGAGTTTCCGGACGGAGTTTGTAAGAAGATGGGCAGTCATCTTGAGGATCTCATCCCCTCTTAGAAACCCGTACCTATCATTGTAGGACTTGAAATGGTCAAGGTCCACATACACAACCACAAAAGGGGACCCACTATCAATACATCCTTGGATCTGAGTCATGATCGAGTAGTTGCCCGGAAGGTTGGTCAGGGGATTGGCATCGCGCATCCTGGCTGTTCGTGCAAAGACCAGAGAAATCCTTGACCGTGTCTCGTCGGCAATGAGTGGCTTTTTAAGATAGTCATCAACCGGCAGGTCTTCCCAGTCGATCTCAAAGCCCTCTCCGGAGTCTTGGAGGACCAAAACTATGGGCAGGTGTCCAAAAACTGTGTCGGCCTTAATCCGTTTGCACAGGTCTTTCCATCCTTCTTCATGCAATGACTGATTGATAATGACCAAATTCGGGGGGTCACTGTAGATCATGTCAAGGGCCTGGAGTGAAGATTCTGCAGAATGAATAAGAAAACGCTCCCCATGCCCTTCCAACATACTCCTTATCTCATCCTCACCAGAGGAATCGCGGGCAATAACCAGTACCTTTTGGGGTCCATGCGTCATGTGCCAATGCCGTCGCCAGAAAGGAAATCCCCGGCATCTTCAAGTTGCTCACTCATTTCTCTGATGATCTCTTCCAGCACCGAATCGGAGATGTCCAACAAAGCCCAGGCCTTGGGGTCTATTTGAGGAACCAGATCGTCACCTGCAAAGCCAAATCCGTTAGCCCTGACAAGGATATCGGCAACGTGTACAATCGCAGTCGGCACCTGCACGAACTCCGACATACCTGGTTTGTGGTGACAGGCAATTGGGTCAGTGAGCTTGTTTGGGAGGTTCCATTCTTCACAAAGCCACCGTCCCACAGTGCTGTGATTCAGCCCAAGGATTTGCTCCTCTGCCTCATACGTGGAGATCTTTCTTGTTTCAATCGCTTCATCTATGCGAGACGTTTCTTCGGGAAGTTCGGTTCTTATGATCACCTTTCCTATGTCATGCAACAGGGCAGCGATCGATACCTCCTCGGGATGGGGGTGGTTTGTTTTTCTGGCAATAACCCCGGCAGTTGTGGCACACCCGAGAGAGTGCTTCCACAACCCGTGCATCCCCTTGCCAAGCATCATGTCAAAGACAGACGCGCTGAGAATAAGCCCCTGAACCACATCGAACCCGAGGATGATCAGCGCGTGTGTTATGCTTGAGATACGGCCGGGAAAACCGTGCAACGCAGAGTTCACGACCCTGAGAATCTTGGCCGACAAGGCCTGGTCAGACGATATAACGGTCGCAATATCCTCTGCCGCAGTATCAGGATCCTCCAGCAAACGGTTGATCGCTTCAAAAACATCCGGAAGTGTCGGAACATTCTTGAGCGCCTTAACGCGTGTCCTCAAGCTCTCTTTGTCCACACTCATTCCCCTTCCGCCCCTTCTTTCAACACTTCCAATAACATGTTCTTTATCTTACCCATGAGCGGATCTGCTTCAACTTTTCTGAAACGCACGTGAAGTTCATCTATCATCTGGCTGAGGCTCTTCTCCTGTCTGCCGGTATCTATGGGATGCCCCGCCACTGTTATTCGCTTCACTTCCATACGCAAGAGGCGGGTAATGGTCTCTTCTGTTAGCTCTGTCCCTGCGCCACACAAGGTCATTCCTCTGTCGTTGCTCACCGCCTTGGCCAGCTTCATTCCAGCTTTCGCAAGCTTAAGGGGTATCTTCTGCATATTCTTTTTAACCTGAAAAAGCGAAACCAGAAAAAATGCCTAAATTTGAATAACACACAAAGCTAAATTTTGTCAAAAAATCTATTTTCGTAACACGTTAGCGCTTTCAAAAACCCTGTTTTGCGAACGACATTGAGCAATTTTGGAAAAAGATTTGCGATGAGCCTGGCGTTAAAAATTGCAAACTGTTTGAGGGCGTTAGCCCGAGTTTTTGCAATTTAGCCAGGTGAATCGAAAATCCCAAAATTGCTCACAGGAGTGAGTAAAATCCGGGTTTTTTCAAAAGGCTAAACTCCTACAACCAGGGACACGCGTGGGATCCAAACGGGGCTATGAAATTTCTTTCTTGACCATCAGGCAAAGTTGTTGAAAAATGCTCAGACTTTTT
>DAOUWN010000172.1 GCA_030667105.1 Deltaproteobacteria bacterium | reverse complement strand
TTTCCCTCTCAAAGCGCCAGAACACGACATCAAGCTTGAAATCGCTTGAAAACCCGGTTAAAGCCGGGCATGGCTTTCGTGATGGTGCTGTCATCCACACAAAAGGCAATGCGAAAAAAACCCGGAGACCCGAACCCCCTGCCCGGCACAGTCAGAATCAACTCCTCCTGCAAGGCCCTGACAAAGGCTACGTCATCAGCAATGGGACTTTTGGGGAAAAGGTAGAATGCTCCCTTTGGCATTATAAATTCGTACCCACACGTTGAGAGGCCATCGCACAGGAGATCCCTCTTTGCCTGGTAAACCCCCGGATCAACGGAGACGCCCTGTAAGGATCCAATGGCCCGTTGCATCAAGGCCGGAGCGTTTACATAGCCCAAGATGCGATTGGCAAGTGTCATGCCGGCCAGAAGATCGTTTCTGTAAGTTGCTTCAGGGTTTACCACCAAAAAGCCTATCCGCTCCCCCGGGATTGAAAGATCTTTTGAATAAGACGTGACAATCATAGCCTCGGAATAGAGGGGAAACAGCGATGGGACCTCCACTCCGTCAAAGGCGATCTTTCGGTAAGGTTCATCGGAGATAAGATAAAGCGTCCGTCTTAGTCTGCGACCCTCATCTTGCAAGAGCGCGCCCAGTTGCGTGAGGCTTTCCTCAGAATAGACTTGACCCGAAGGGTTATTCGGCGAATTGATGAGAACGGCCTTGGTTTTTGGCGTGATGGCGTCTTTGATGATCTCAAGGTCAAGGGTGAAATCCGATTTGCTTGGCACAGTCTTGAGCGTTCCCCCGTGATTATCTACATAAAAACCGTACTCCACAAAATAAGGGGCCGGCGTAATGACCTCATCACCTGGATTCAGGATTGCCTTCAGGATCACATTCACGGCGCCGGCAGCCCCACAGGTCATAATGACATCATCTGCTGCGATCGCAACTCCCTGTTCCTTGGAGAGGAACTCTGCAACCGCCTTTCTTACCGACGGATATCCTGTATTTGGCATGTAGGCATGGTATCCAGGCTCTGAGGCCTTTGCCACGTCGATGAGAACCTCTTTAAAGCGGGCAGGTGGTTGAAGGTTTGGGTTCCCCAAACTGAAATCAAAGACATTCTCGGCGCCATGCTCTGCCTTGAGCTGAGCGCCTTCCTCAAACATCTTTCGAATCCACGAGGACTTTTCCAGAATTGTGTGAATCTTTTCAGCGATGGTCATGGCAATTCCTCCCGAAATCTGGTTATAGAATCTGTTCGCGGTTTTCTATGGCGGAAAAAACATGACACTTCATCTTTTTCGTGGTAAAAAAACCGTTAAAGCTTCATCAATCTCAGAAAAACAAGAGGTAGCATTCATCATGATAAGAGCACGTATCGTTGGCACAGGTTCCACTACTCCAAAGAGGATCCTTACGAATAAGGACCTGGAGACAATTGTGGACACAAGCGACGACTGGATAATACGGCGTACAGGAATCAAGGAGCGACGCATTTCGACAAACGGACAAGGTGAAAACACCTCGGAATTGTCCACTGCGGCGTCACTGAAGGCCCTGGAAATGGGGGGCATTCTGCCTGGAGACCTTGATATGATTGTTGTAGGCACGGTGACACCGGATCGTCAGTTCCCTTCTGTCGCGTGCTTTGTACAAAAGGCGCTCAACGCAAGCAAAGCCGTGGCCTTTGACGTGTCTGCCGGATGTTCGGGTTTCCTTTACAGCCTCTCTGTCGCGAATAATGCCATTGCCACCGGAACCTGCAAGAACGCCCTGGTCATTGGCGCCGAACGTCTTTCGTCCATCACAAATTGGGAGGATCGAAGCACCTGCGTCTTGTTGGGCGACGGGGCCGGCGCCGTGGTTCTCACGCCCAGTACCAACGACGATGGGATTCTTTCAACCCATCTACAGTCGGACGGGAATTTCTGGAACCTCCTTTACTCCTATGACGAGAGGTCCAAGATTCCCGAAATCCTGGATACGATAGAAGGAAAGCCGTTTTCTTTAAGAATGGAAGGAAATCGGCTTTTCAAAAAAGCGGTTACGTGTCTGGCTGACATTGCCGCGGCGGCCTTGGAACATAACGGCCTCTCGTGTGACGACGTTAAATTGCTGGTCCCGCATCAGGCCAACCTCAGAATCATCCGGGCTATGGCTGAAAGGCTGTCGATTCCCATGGAAAGCGTCTATACGAATATTGAAAAGTACGGCAATACCTCTTCCGCCACAATACCGATTGCCCTGGACGAGGCCAACCGAGAAGGCTTGCTAAAACAGGGTGACTATGTCCTTCTAGTGACATTTGGAGCTGGCCTAACCTGGGGAGCGTCCGTCGTCAAGTGGTCCTTTTAGTCGACCCCCTCCACACGGTCTACCTCGGGGATTTCTTTTTTGAGGAATTTCTCGATTCCGTTTTTCAAAGTCATCTGAGACATGGGACAGCCCTTGCACGCCCCCTGAAGACGAACCTTTACTACCCCGTTATCAACGCTTACCAGTTCCACATCCCCGCCGTCAGCCTGTAGCATGGGCCGTATCTTGTCGATCACCACTTGAACCTCTTCCTGCATCGTTGTCTGTCCTCCTTTGGTTTTTGAAATTGCCGCTACCATAAACGCAGTCGCTGTTTTTTGCAACCGGTATTACGTTAAGGGCCTCACCCGCTCCTCTGTGCGTAAAACTCCCTCTTGAAAAGAGCAAATTTTCCCTCACGGATTGCCTCTCGCATCTTGCTCATAAGGGTCATGAAGTAGTGGATATTATGGATTGTATTTAAACGGTGGGCAAGAATCTCTTTTGCCATGAAAAGGTGCCGCAAATAGGCCCTTGAATAGTTCCTGCACGTATAGCAAAAACAGTCGGCTTCCACTGGTGTTTTATCGTCCCGATACCGGGCATTGCAAATGTTCAAAGTCCCGGTGCGGACAAAAAGCTGGCCGTTTCTGGCATTGCGAGTGGGAATCACACAATCAAACATGTCCGTTCCGAGTGAGACAAGTTCCACCAGATCTTCCGGCGCTCCTACACCCATGACATATCGGGGAAGCAACTCCGGAAGGAGCGGAAGCGTGAAGGCGCAAACATCAAGCATGGCGTCCTTTGGCTCCCCAACACTCAAGCCGCCCAGGGCATATCCGTCAAACCCCATATCTGTGAGGGCGCTAACACCCTGGGCTCGTAGGTCTTGAAACATGCCTCCTTGAACAATCCCGAAAAGAGATCCACTGTTCTTTTTGCGGCGTTCTTTGCAGCGCCTTGCCCAGTCGATACTCAAAGTCAAAGACTTACGGGCCTCGGCGGCAGTGGCTGGATACGGTGTGCACTCATCGAGACACATCATGATGTCAGAGTCCAAGGCCTCCTGGATCTCAATAGCCTTTTCCGGTGTCAAAAGGTGTCTTGAGCCGTCCAGGTGGGACTGGAAAGTGACTCCACGGTCAGAAATCTCCCTGAGCTTTGCCAGACTGAAGATCTGGTAGCCACCACTGTCCGTCAGGATAGAGCCGTCCCAGTGCATGAACCGGTGAAGCCCGCCGAGGTTGGATATGACATCGTGTCCGGGACGAAGGTAAAGATGATATGTGTTGGCCAGGACGATTTGGACCCCTAGATCCCAAAGCTCCTCAGGCGTGAGGGATTTGACCGTGGCCTGAGTGCCCACAGGCATAAAGGCCGGGGTGTCGACGTGCCCATGGGCGGTGTGAATCCTGCCCAGCCTGGCGCTGTTTTCTGATGATCTATGTATGATCTCGAATGAAAAAGTCATAGTAAATGCTTGACCGAAAACCCCGGTTTTGCGGTCAAAAATCCGAAATCCGAAATCCGAAACAATGACAGAAATAAAAATGCTCCAATGACAAAAACATTGAGTTTGCAAGAAGTTTGGTTTCGGTCATTTTGTCATTTCGTATTCGAATTTGTTTCGAATTTGCGGCTGACGCCTTGAGAACAGCACGTGCTTCGATATTCGGATTCTGCCTGAACATGAACTTTCCGTTCAGGCACTAGTTAGTGGTTTGGCCTAACATATCAACATCGCATCTCCGTAGCTGTAGAAACGGTATTTCGTGTCGATTGCTTCCTGGTAGGCATCCAGGATAAACTCCCGGCCTGCAAAGGCGGAAACCAGCATCAACAATGTGCTTTCGGGAAGATGAAAATTGGTGATTAAGGCGTCGATTATCTTGAACCGAAAGCCGGGATAGATAAAAAGGTCACACTTGCCCGATCCGGGCACCACACGGCATACCCTGTCAGATGCATGTTCGAGCACCCGCACGGATGTAGTGCCCACCGCAATGATACGCCGGCCATCAGCCTTGGCTTGGTTGATGGCCAGGGCAGTTCTGTCTGTAAGTTCGTATGTCTCAGAATGGATTTTGTGTTGCCTGATATCCGAAACCCGCACTGGCAGAAATGTCCCGTAGCCCACATGAAGCGTGATGGCAATGACCTCAACGCCCAGATCGGTGAGCCCCTCAAGGAGATCGGGCGAGAAGTGGAGCCCGGCAGTGGGCGCTGCCACGGCCCCTTCTTTTTTGGCGTAAACGGTTTGGTAAGCCTGATAATCGTCACACGGTGGGACTCCTTGCCCGTTCCTCTTGATATACGGGGGAAGAGGGATCTCGCCTATTCTTTCCAGAAGGACGCCAAAGTCTCCCTGGAAACGAAAAGCCATTCTGAACACGCCTCTCGCGCCTTCCAGGACAGTTGCCCTGAGCCCTCCGGCAAAGCGGATCTCTGATCCCGGACGTGGAGGCTTGGATGCCTTGATCAAACACTCACAAATAAAGTCACCTGAACCCTGTGATCCTGACGTCTGAGCCTTCTTGGCTCCCTGAACGACTATTCGTTCTTGTTGTATATCTCCTGCATAGTCGAGAAGCAGGACCTCAACCTTTCCCCCGGTCTCCTTGATGCCCTTGAGCCTGCCCTTAACAACACGGGTGTTATTTACGACCAGAAGGTCTCCTGGACGAAGCAGCCCCACCAGATCTCTAAAAGAATGGTGAGATATTTTCTTGCCCATCCTTTCCAGGAGCATGAGACGGGATTGATCCCGGCGGGACGCGGGCGCCTGGGCAATCAGCTCTTGAGGAAGAGTGTAATCGTAGTCACTCAGGAGATACATCTGTTCACGACCGTCCAAAATAGATCAAACCAAGTCCGGCTATCATCAGGAGGAATCCCGTGATCCTGACAGTTGAATCTGGCAATTCAGCCATTTTTCTAATCCACACTTTCATCCTCGCAGGGGCGGCGAAATAAGGAAGCCCCTCCACTATCATGACCATCCCAAGCACACACAGAAAATATTCCATCCTATCCCTCACATTCTGTTTCAGTCCGAAACTTGATAATCTCGTAAAAAGTCGTCACTCCGGTGAAAACCGGAGTCCATATTAGTTCCAACTACCTGAAAATACTGGATTCCGGCTTTCGCCGGAATGACAAAAAATACATTTTTTGACTTTTTACGAGTTCATC
>DAOUWN010000059.1 GCA_030667105.1 Deltaproteobacteria bacterium | reverse complement strand
GCCTTTCCGTACGGTTTTCTATCCTCTAGCTGAGCGTTCAAGAACTGTTATTTTTCCTTGACAAAATCAGGGCTTCAGGGTATGGGATCATTATTTTCATGAGCATAATGTGTAGTCGCTGATAAGAAAGTTTCGAGTTCTTAAAACCTAGAACCTGATGATATGGAGTTGCCATGAGCACAACAGAAGAAAAAGAGCAAATCGTGGCCGGAGGTGAGCAAGAGGCGGAAGTGGCCCATGAACCAGCGAAACCGGGAAATTGGCGATTTCTCATTCCCCTGGCTGGCTTTTCTGCAGGCTTTGTGGTGTGTCTGTTTGTCGGATGGCTGGTTTTTCCACAAATCCTATATTCCGAAAAGACACAACCCATAGACTTCAGCCATAAGCTCCACGTAGATGAGGTGGGCGAGTGTGATGGCTGTCACTATTTCCGGGAAGACGGCAGCTTCTCCGGGATACCCAAGCTGGCAAACTGCCTGGAGTGCCACGAAGAAGCCGTGGGTGAGCATCCTGAAGAAGCCAAGTTAATTGCGGAATATGTTGAGCCAGGCAAAGAGATTCCGTGGCTCATATATTCCCGCCAACCTGACTGTGTCTATTTCTCTCATGCAGCCCACGTGAAGATGGCCGAGCTAGACTGCGTCACCTGTCACGGACCCATAGGGGATTCTGATCACACAAGGCCGTACCAATACAATATCATCACTGGCTACAGCCGGGATATTTGGGGCTGGAACATTGCAGGAATGTCCAAAAACGCCTGGGACTACCTGCAAGTGGATGAAGCCGCCGGGATGAAGATAGATAATCCCGCCCGGATGAAAATGGATGACTGCGCAGAATGTCACGAGGAAAAGGGCACGAATAACGGATGCTTTGTGTGCCACAAATAGAGTAAGCGAGCCATAGCGTCTGATAATGACTAAGGGGAACGCCTATGAAAATGATGGATAGAAGGACTTTTCTGGAACTCTCACTTGGGGCCTCAGTTGGGGCCGGTGCAGGAATTACATTCTCGCCTCTGCCCTGGAAGCTCACAGACGATTCGTCCATCTGGACGCAGAACTGGCCCTGGACGCCCGTTCCTGCAGAAGGAGAAGTCAGCCATGCTGACTCAGTCTGCAACCTGTGCCCTGGTGGCTGCGGTATCACAGTGCGAAAAGTCGAAGACCGCGTCACAAAGATTGAGGGAAGAAAAGGGTATCCGGTCAACGACGGCGGCATCTGCAGCCTCGGAGCTGCAGGCCTTCAACTCCTGTACGGCCCGTGGCGGGTTCCGAGTCCCTTAAGACGGGCAGGAAAACGAGGCTCCGGGCAGTGGGAACAGATCTCGTGGGAAGATGCGATAGGTGAGGTGGTCAAAAAACTTGCTGGGTTGCGTGGCAATGGCAAGGCCCATACCGTAGCTTGTATTCTCGGCTCGGACCGGGGAACCGTGCCGCAGTTGTTTGCTCGTTTCCTCAAGGCCTATGGATCGCCGAATTTGATTCGCTCAGCCTCTTGTGAAGACACGTATGAATTAGCTCTGGGCCTTATGCAAGGAGCCACGGCCTCAGTGGCGTATGATTTGGAACAGGCAAGTTTCATCCTGAGTTTTGGCACTGGCCTTATAGAAGGCTGGGGCTCTCCTGTGCGTGTCATCAGGGCTCACAGTATGTGGCGATCCGGCAATACGAAAGAACGCGCCACCCTAGTTCAGATTGAGCCGCGCCTCTCAAATACTGCGGCCAAGGCCGACACCTGGTATTCCGTCAATCCTGGGACTGAAGCAGCCCTGGCCCTGGGCCTGGCCCATGTCATAATAAAGGAATCATTGTACGACTCTAACTTTGTAAGAAATCACACCTTTGGATTTGATGATTGGGGAGACTTCACCGGCAAGACCTATACGGGATTTAAGCGTTTGGTGTTGACCGAATATGGCCCTGACGTTGTATCAGAAATCACGGGCCTTTCCACGTCAAAGATCGTGAGCCTCGCCCGGGCCTTTGCAAAGGCCAAGCGTCCCTTAGCGGTGTGGGGCCGCGGCAAGGGAACTACGTCAGGAAGCCTTTATGAGTGCATGGCGGTTCACGCCCTCAATGCCCTCGCGGGCAACTTGAACAAGCCTGGCGGTGTGTCGACTCTCCCTCAGGTAAGCACCGAGGGATGGCCGGAAGTCTATCAGGACGCTGCCGCCCGCTCCGGTTGTCGCATGCCTCGCATGGATGGCGCCGGCACAGACCGCTATCCATTCACCAGGTGTCTGCCAGACCGATGGCCTCAAATGGTCAACGACAAGAAAAACGGCACAATCCAGGCCCTTCTTGTTCATGAGGCTGATCCATACTATACCACGCTGGACAGTGCGGCTGTGGCAAAGGCCTTTGCCCGTATCCCCTTTGTGGTGAGTTTTTCCACCTATATGGACGAAACCGCCCACCATGCGGATCTGATCCTTCCCAATCACCATTACCTGGAACGGCTGGAGGATGTTCCCACGCCTATCGGTCTGCAAAAACCCATACTTGGCTTGCTGAAACCCGTGATGTCTCCCCAATTCAACACAAGGCACACGGGAGACGTCATCATGACCATCGCAAAAGAGCTGGGCGGAACCGTGGCCGATGCCTTCTCGTGGGAAGACTATGAAACGCTGTTGAAGGAAACCGTGGGAGACAACTGGGATACCCTGGAAGAAGCCGGCTACATAGAAAAGGCGGACTATAGCCCGCCGGCATGGGAAAACGCCTTTGACACCCCGTCTCGCAAATTTGAGTTTTACATAACGGCCCTTGACCAGGCCGGCATGAAAATAGGCAAGGATCTGGACTATCTCCCACACTATGAACCGGTGCGGGCAGAGGGAGATCCTGCCACCTATCCGCTGACCTTGATCCCTGCGGAACTGATGCGGCTGGCAAATGGAGCTATTGGGAGCCCGCCGTTTTGCACGAAGAGCCTGGAGGAAACAGAGCTAAAAGGAAATGATCTCTTCGTAGAGATCAATCCTAAAACGGCTGCCGACCATGGTCTTACCGAGGCTCAGCCCGCAACGCTCGAAACACCAAAAGGGAAGGCCAAGGTACTTGTGCATCTCTTTGAGGGGATCATGCCAGGCGTTATTGCCATTCCCAAAGGCCTGGGCCATGCTGCTTATGACGACTACCTGGCAGGAAAAGGTGTTAATGCGAATAGCCTCATGGGTGTGGTGGAAGACCCAATATCCGGCCTGTGTGCCACCTGGGGCATCCGGGCCAAGCTGACCAGGGTCTAGGAACTTATTGGAGTAATGGGTTTAAAGCAATAGAAAATAGCTTCTTCCGCTTTTGCTATCCACTACTCCAACACTCCATGTGAAGGGCATAGCGCACACACTGGGGAAAGAGGCTATGATTCGATCAGGTTATAGTATTTCCGAAACGTGAGGGGTAACCATGACAGAGACACATCAGGAAGGGCACGGGACTAAGTACAAGTACGGCATGGTGATTGACCTGGACAAATGCACCGGCTGTGGCGCTTGTATGGTAGCGTGCATGGCCGAGAACAACATATCCTTCAGGAAAGACAACTCCGACAAGTTGGTCAGTAACTACTGGATGAGGGTTTATAAGATCAGCAACGGGCTGCCCTTTCCCGATACCGAAATATGCTATATTCCAAGACCCTGCATGCAGTGCGAGGGCCACGGGTCCCATCATCATACGCCGTGTGTATCAGTATGCCCGGCAGTGGCCACTGATTACGACCAAGAGACCGGTATCGTGAGTCAAATCTATACGCGCTGCTTTGGGTGCAGGTATTGCATGGCTGCCTGTCCTTACCATGTGCGTGTTTTTAACTGGTGGGACCCGAAGTGGCCGGAAGGAATGGAAAAGTACCTGAGTCCTGATGTGTCCGTTCGTATGCGTGGCGTGGTGGAAAAGTGCAGTTTTTGCAACCATCGGCTTCAGCGGGCCAGAAACAAGGCCTACGCTGAAGAGCGGCGCGAAATTCATGAGGATGAATATCAAACGGCTTGCACGCAGGCCTGTCCTGCAGGGGCCATCACCTTCGGAGATTTGCAGAACCCGGAGCACGAGGTCCATGAGCTAAAAAATACGCCTGGCGCCTTCCGGCTTTTGGAAAAACTTGGCACCAATCCGAAGGTATATTATGTTTCAACAAAGGATTGGGTCCGAAAGGCGGCTGACGTCTATTTGGGAAGCGAAGGAAAGGGCGTAACCCACGCCTAACCCTTTAACTGTCATTCGGCTTAAAAGGAGCGTCTATTATGGAGCCTATTGATTCTGCATTTATACCGGAGGGTGTCAAACGGTGTTCGTTTAAGTGGTTTATTTTCTGGATTGGCGTCCTGCAAGTCCCTTTACTTATCGGTGTTGCCGGCTATCTTGTGTGCTGGGCGCTGGCCCTGAACCAGACATATATGAACAACAATTACCCATTCGGTCTCTGGATTGCCGCGGATCTGGGTGTTATTGC
The DNA here is from genome assembly GCA_030667105.1 of Deltaproteobacteria bacterium. The sequence continues at coordinate 4,518 of DAOUWN010000059.1, read as the reverse complement.
CCTTGGCGGAGGCGCTTTTTTTACGGGCTTCTTGAGGTATATTATAAAGATAGACGAACTTAAGAATATTGTCAATTTTGCGGTCGTTGTTGGGGTTATGTGCTATGCCTCAGCTCTGGGCATCCTCGCGGTGGATATCGGTCAGCCCTTGAGGGGTTGGCATATCTTCTGGCACGCCAATGTCCACTCCATGCTGACAGAGGTGGCCTTCTGCATATCATGCTATTTCACGGTGTTGTTGATCGAGTATCTCCCCTTGGTTCTGGAGAATCGTCAGATCGACAGGGTTCCGATTTTCCACTTTTTTTCTCATCGTCTTCATGAAGCCATGCCCGCAATAGCGGCTATGGGGGTGTTCCTTTCTTTCTTTCATCAAGGCTCCCTGGGCGGCGTGCCGGGTGTCCTCTATGGCCGGCCTTTTGCCTATCGTGAAGGGTTCCTCGTGTGGCCATGGACATTTTTTCTCTTTATCCTTTCTGCCATGGCCTGCGGTCCCTGCTTTACCATCCTGATCACCCGGATAACCGAGGGATTTGCGCGAAAGCGGCTTGTGAAGAGAAATGTCATTGACATCCTTGCCAAGATCTCCGGTGGGTTGCTGTGTGGTTATCTGATCTTGAAAATAATAGATACGGTTTATGCGGGGTCCGCAACAGCGGCAAATGTAGGCGCGTCTTTCAGTAGTTTTTACGCCAATCAGCCATATGGTTACTGGGTCCTAATCACGGAGCTTGGGGTCTTCGGGGTTATCCCTTGTATCCTCCTGCTGGTCAAGGCAACCAGACAGAATGAAAATATTTTGCTCTTAGCCTGCGTTTTGAATTGCTGTGGGATCTTTATGAATCGCTGGATCATGACGGTTCAAACCCTGGCAGTGCCGGTCATGCCCTTTGACAAATTCTTTAGCTATCATCCGAACTGGGCAGAGTGGGCGAGCACACTGCTATGGGTTTGGTTAGGCGCTGTTGTCATAATGATTTCGTACCGGTATTTGCCGATCTTTCCTCAAGAGAAGGAACTAAATCCATTATAGGAAGGACGCTGCCATGTTTCCGTTTGCCTTTGAGTGGATAAACGATGCGAGTCACTTTGTCTTTATGGGTTCCCTTTATACGGTTTTGATACTCTTGGTCATTGCGCTGCACTATTGCGGTATTCGTGCCTTGTTCGACTGGTTGTGCAAGAAGGATCAGCACGATCACAATCACTGAGTTGACACTGAGTTAGCACAGAGTGGGGAGCTAGATATGGATGTTTTCAGAATGATAGGAATAATGATTGTTTTTGGCGCACCAGGCATTATTGGTGGTGGGCTAATGTATCACCTGTTTGAAAACTGGTTTGCTGTAGCTGTTTTCGAGGCATTGCTTATCTGCGGAGGAATCACCACTGCCTATAAGGCCGCCGGCAAGTCTGCGCCGGGTCACCACTAAATAGAATCGCTACGCGATTCTATGCAATCCCGCACAAGAAAACCACCCACACACATCTCTGGCCTTTCAGGGGCCACATTCGCAGGTTCTCAATAAGCTAGTGTAGTGTCTCAACGATGGGTTTACAATTACTGTCATGCCGGACTTGATCCGGCATCCAGTTCTTTTTCTGGATTCCCCGGTCAAGCCGGGGAATGACGACTTTTGGCTTTTTTTCGCCAGGATCATATTATTGTCAAGAAGTCACAGACACACTACTCTAGGGCGAGGGGGCTTTTTTTCAAAGGCGATATCTTTGTCATTATTTCGGACTCTCGCAGTGGCCGGATATTGTGATTGCCCCAAATGTCCTTATGAGCTTGGCACGGGCTTGGCCAATCACAAAATATCCGGCCACGCTTCCTGGCCATGGTTGATATCGCCTTTGAAAAAAGGCCCCCTCGCCCGGAGTAGCACCCGAACTTTTTGAGATATTACCCACATTCTTTCAAAATAAAAAAGGGCTCATCCCCAGATGGAATGAGCCCCTATATTTGAAGCGCTTTGCAAAAAAGCGCGGCGAAGCCGCCTTACCCAAAATCGCTTCGCAATTTTATGCTTTCAACTCCTCCTTCACTGTAATGGCGACCTTGTAGAGGGCAGTGAGTATGAAAAATCCAGTAGCCCAAACCCCCAGCGTGATCAAGATCTCCGGGCAAGTGGCCCTGTACTCAGTGATGTGTTCAAGTGGATTCGGAATAAATCCGCCTATAACCAAACCTATGCCCTTGTCGATCCAGCAGGCAATAAATACGCACACGCAGGCGACTGCCAACACATCGTCTGCCCTGCGCCCCGCCGGCACAATCAACAGGATAAGGGCTACGGCAGCAAAAAATGCAGCAGTCCACATCCAGGGAACGAGCGCGCCATGTCCGTGCAAGCCGGCAAACAGGTACACTATCGAATGCATGTGCCCGGGTATCTGGCTGTAAAAGGCAGTAAAGACCTCAAGCAAGAAGAAAAACACGTTTAATATCATCGCAGAGGTGACGATGCCGGATAGCGTGCGAATCTGCTCCTTGCCGGGATCAAATTTGGTTGTCCTTCTCACGATAAGGCAGAAAATAATGAGCATCGCCGGCCCGGCAGCAAATGCGGATGCGAGAAAGCGCGCTGCCATGATGGCAGTGAGCCATAAGTGTCTCCCCGGTAAACCAGCGTAAAGGAACGCTGTCACCGTGTGAATACTGACAGCCCAAGGGATGGAAATATAAATAAAAGGTTTAAGCCATCCAGGGGGCGCCGAATCTTTCCGCTCTGCAGTGAGCACGTTCCACCCGATAAAAATATTAAGGAAAAGATAGCCGTTCAAGACAATCATGTCCCAGAAAAGGATCGACCTGGGTGAGGGGTGCAAGAGCACGTTAAGGGCACGAACCGGATTACCAAGGTCCACAATAATGAACAACAAACACATTGTGACAGCGGCAACACCCAGAAACTCAGCCAGTATGGTAATGCGGGCAAAGGCCTTGTAGTGATGGACGTAGTAAGGCAGGACCACCATCACTGCCGCGGCGGCCACCCCAACAAGGAAGGTAAATTGGGCGATATAGACCCCCCACGAAATGTCTCTACTCATCCCGGTTATGCCCAGGCCCTCACGAAACTGGTAGAGCCACATAATAAAGCCTATGCCCATAAAACCGAGCAAACATGCCATCCATATCCAGTATTTCCGCCATCCAACAAATGCCTTCTCAAGCATAGCCACCTACCTTAAACAATATAGTAAACGTTTGGATTGGTACCAAGCTCCGGTTTCCGCCGAATGCTGTAGCGGGACCGCAATAACTGCCTCACCTCTGAGTCAGGGTCTTCCAGGTCCCCAAATACCAGTGCAGGCTCCCTGCCCTTCTTCTTACAGAGTTCCTGAGCAACCTCCACGCACGCTGGAATCTTTCCTTTGGCAAGGAGGTCTGCGCAAAACTGGCACTTTTCCACCACGCCTTTCATCCTCGTGGGATATTCGGGATTCTGGTCTTCCTCTTTAAGAAATCGCCTCGGGTCTTTCCAGTTAAAGCTTCTTGCCCCAAAAGGACACGCGGCCATGCAGAACCGGCATCCTATACAGCGATGCATGTCCATCATGACGATGCCGTCGCTCTTTCTCTTGAACGTTGCCTTTGTCGGACATACTCTGCAGCAAGGGGGGTTGACGCAGTGGTTGCACATGACCAGAAAGGGTAGCTTTTTAAAACTCTCCTTTACGTGTTCGTGCTGCCGGCTAGGAAAAACGTGCTCATAGTGCTCCTCCCAGATCCACTTGATCTCGTGCTTGGGGTTTTCTATATGAGGAACGTTATGAACCCGATGGCAGGCTTCCTGGCAGGCCTCTGCTATCTCTTCGTCCAAGGCCTTTACGTTCACGACCATGGCCCAGCGTTTTGCTGTCAGAGCATCCCCTCTCACCGCGCCGACCGGCGTGTGAAAAAAGTGCAAGAGCGTTTCGGGGATCGTGAAGCCGCCCAGCTTTTCGTCCAACCATTCGAGGCCAAGGGCATTTGTGGCAGGCATGGCCCCAAAGGCCAACATGGATACCCCGCCGATCTTTAAGAATTTTCTTCTGTTCACGGCCATCACTTCATCTCCTCAATGAACGTTCTCCTCGGGTTTCTCCTTCTTGGGTTCTTCCTTAGGTGGAATATGGCAATCCCAACAATACGGGTCTACCCCGGTATAGTTGTGACACCGGTCGCAAAACTCGGTCTTTTTCGCATGACATTCCGGGCTCATGCACGTATTCTGGAGACTCATGTCGTACTTTCTGCCGTCAATGCCCACATAGGACCTCTTGGCCGCGCGCACAGTCGAATCTCTCCACAGGTCCAGCAGTTGCATGTGCTTGACCTTCATGTACGGTCCCGGTTGCACGCACTTCTTTTCCTTTTCCGGTAGCTTCACTTCCGGCCTTGGGGGGGCTGTGCCATGAGTATACCAGATGGGAAATGCCAACAAAACCAGACCGATGACAATGCCGGTGATTATTTTACCTCCGTCATACATCTTCAGCATCCTCCATTCCTGGAAGGGGTTCATTACG
>DAOUWN010000019.1 GCA_030667105.1 Deltaproteobacteria bacterium | reverse complement strand
GGCCGGCAGGCTTGCAGAGGCTGCTGCTATCATCCAAGCTCACCCCATGGCCTTGCAGTTGCGGTATCTGCAGACACTAAAGGAGGTCTCGGCTGAGAATAATTCGACAACCATATTTCCTGTCCCCATCGACCTTTTCAGGCCCTTTCTCTCCCAGTTCGACAAGAAAACCTCTGAAGAGGCCTAAAGGGATGCCCGGGAGAAGCGATCTCATCTATATTAAAACAAGGAGAATTTGGTTATGGGAAAAAAGCAAATGGAAAAGAAAGAAAAACCTCTAGACCGACTGACAGCCAAGGAGTTGCGGGAGACAGCCCTAAAAATCCCGGAAATAACAGGAGTCCACGGGATGAACAAGCCTGAGTTATTGGCTGCCATTAAGGAAGCCCGCGGAATCGTTGATGAGGTGATCAAGAAATCTGACGTTTCAGTGCGGAAGATCAAGAAAAAGATTCGGGATCTGAAAACAGCCAAAGCGCAGTTGAAGGAAGACGGAGGCAAAGCACAGGCCAAGATAATGAGACGCCGAATCAGCCGGCTCAAGAAAAAGACTCGGATGGCAGCATAAGAGCAAGCCAAAATGATCAGCCCAGAGCAGATAGCGTTTGACATAGATGGCGTGTTTGCCGATACCATGACGCTTTTTTTGGAAATTGCTCGCAAGAATTACGGCATTAACCACATAAAGTACAGTGACATTACCCAATACTATCTTGAAGAGTGCCTGGACATAGATCCGGATATTATCAGCGCCATCATAAATTGCATTCTGGAAGGAGACTGTGATGCTGAGCTTGAGCCTATAGACGGTTCCAGCAAGGCGCTTTCTGACATGGCCCGCAAAGGGCCACTACTTTTTGTGACAGCTCGCCCCACGCTTGCGCCGATTAAGAGCTGGGTGGACAGAATGCTTCCTGAGTCACCCTTTCCGATTGAAGTGATTGCCACGGGCGCCCATGAGGCAAAAACCGACGTGCTCAAAGCACATGGTATCCAGTATTTTGTGGACGACTGCCTTGAGGTCTGCTTCATGCTGTACGAACAAGATATCACCCCCATCTTGTTCCACCAGCCGTGGAATCGTTCTTCCCACCCTTTCCTGGAGGTCCGCACTTGGGTTGAGATCATGGACCTGATTGATCTTGATTCGTAATTTCTCAAAAAGTCCGGGCAACGCGGTTGCCATAAGCGCCGGGGTAATGAAGGTTATTGAGAACTTACCTTAATTCTCCCTAATCGTCCCATTTTATTGTTGATTAATCAACCTATTGTGATATTAAAAAGGTTTCTTAGAAAATCGCATCTCCATCCTGGTCAGCTTGGCCATCATGGAGTGAATTGAGATATTTATGACAGTGTGGATCGACACATTTGTTGAAATGCTGTCAGTCGAAAAGGATTTTTCGCCTCACACCTGTCGAGCCTACCGGAAGGATCTGGAGCAGTTTTCAGCCTATCTCCACGGAAAGCTCCAGGGCGAAACAGGTCTGGACGTCCATGAGGTAGATGGCCTGGTGATTCGCTCTTATCTTGGCTTTTTGCACAAGAGACATAAGAAAACGACGATCGCACGCAAGCTTTCCGCTTTGAGATCCTTTTTTCGATTCCTGGTCAAAAAGGGGTTGATTACGAAAAACCCGGCTGAAACGGTTCTGACGCCTAAGCGTGGGCGCCCTGTGCCGAATTATTTGCCTGTTGATGAAGCGTTTCGTCTCTTGGACGGCGTCCAAGGGAATTCGGTCCTTGCTCTGCGCAACAGGGCGATCCTTGAAACACTCTATTCCACAGGGTTGCGAGTGGGTGAACTGGTGGGGATGGACATACAGGATGTTGACTTTGACAGGGGGATGGTCCGGGTTCTGGGTAAAGGGAACAAGGAGCGCCTCGCCCCTGTGGGAAAGAAAGCGCTACGTTGTATGCGGGTCTATCTGGATAGGAGAAACCGGGGAGAGACAATGTGTGACTCGGACAGCGCGCCCTTGTTTTTGAACAGGCTGGGCGGGCGTTTGAGCTCCCGTTCAGTCGGGCGACTCCTTGACAAGGTAGTCCGGCAACTGGGACTGTTGCGGCCTATCACCCCCCACGGACTCCGCCACACCTTTGCCACCCATATGCTTGATGCCGGGACAGATCTCCGTATGGTGCAATAGCTGTTAGGCCATGCGAGCTTGTCTACTACTCAAAGATATACCCACGTGAGTATCGACAGGCTGATGGAGGTCTACGACAAGGCACACCCCAGGCGATAGGAAGATAGGAATGCAAAATCAAATAAGTCCACACGGAACAACGATTTTGGCTGTGCGGCGCGGCGGGCACGTGGCTTTGGCGGGTGACGGTCAGGTGACCTTGAAGGATACTATCATGAAACACCGCGCCAAGAAGGTTCGCAAGTTATTTAAGGAGAAGATCCTTGTGGGGTTTGCCGGCGCCACGGCCGACGCCCTGAATCTCTTTGAACGCTTTGAGGGAAAACTTGAGCAATTTAATGGAAATCTAACACGCTCGGCTGTGGAACTGGCCAAAGACTGGAGAACTGACAAGTACTTGAGGCGCCTGGAAGCCGTTCTCGTGGTCGCGGATTCTGACCAGTTATTTCTAATATCCGGAAATGGCGACGTGATTGAACCAGACGAAGGAATTCTGGGTATCGGCTCCGGAGGGGCCTACGCTCAAGCCGCTGCGATGGCTCTGATCCGTCACACGGAATTGGATGCAAGATCAATTGCAGGGGCCGCCATGAAGATTGCCGCTTCCATTTGCATTTACACCAATGAAGATATCACGATGGAGCATCTATGAAAAAACTTACGCCACGGGAGATAGTAGCAGCGCTAGACAAGTACATCATAAGCCAGAAGGATGCTAAGCGATCTGTGGCCATTGCCCTTAGGAATCGATGGCGGCGCCAGCAGGTTCCCGAGGACTTGCGTGATGAGATAGCCCCAAAAAATATCATCCTTATCGGTCCCACAGGCGTTGGTAAGACCGAGATTGCAAGACGTTTGGCGCGCTTGGCTGATTCGCCTTTTTTGAAAATTGAGGCCTCCAAGTTTACCGAGGTGGGATATGTGGGTCGCGATGTGGAGTCCATGATTCGCGATCTGACAGAGCTAGCCGTCAATATGGTAAAATCTGACGAGCGAGAAGCGGTCAAGGTAACGGCTCAAGCCATCGCCGAGGAACGAATGCTCGACATCCTTCTCCCGCCGAAAAAGGCCTCCAAGTCCACTGAGGAGATTGAAAGCGAAGAGAAGACCTTGGAGTTGGTCAGGAAAGACGCCACAGAGCCTGTGTCAACCCGCGAAAAAATCCGAAAAATGTTACATGACGGCAAGCTTGACAATCGTTATGTGGATCTTGAAGTGGCTGAACGGGCCATGCCTGTAGTGGAAATATTTTCCAGCGCTGGGCTTGAGGAGATGGATATTAATTTTAAGGACATGCTTGGCGGTATGTTTCCGAAAAGAACAAAAAAACGGAAAGAAAAGGTTCCGGAAGCCATTGAGATTCTCACGCAGGAGGAAGCTCAACGACTGGTGGACATGGACAAGGTGGTCAAGCAGGCAATCACAAAGGTTGAACAGACCGGCATTATCTTTCTTGATGAGATCGACAAGATCACAGGGAGAGAGGGTGGACACGGGCCGGATGTTTCAAGGGAGGGAGTACAGCGCGACCTCCTCCCCATTGTTGAAGGATGCACGGTGACCACCAAGTATGGCATGGTAAAGACAGACCATATTCTTTTCATTGCCTCCGGGGCCTTTCACACGACCAAGCCCTCTGACTTGGTTCCGGAACTGCAGGGTCGCTTTCCGATCAGGGTGGAACTAAAATCCCTGGGCAAAGAAGAATTCGTCAGGATCCTGTCCGAGCCTAAGAATGCCCTCGTGCTTCAGTACAGGGCCTTGCTCAAGACCGAGGGGATAGATTTGGTGTTTGAAAACGATGCTATTTCTGCCATCGCAGAGATCGCCACAGAGGTCAATGCAAGGACTGAAAACATCGGGGCAAGGAGGCTCCATACGGTAATCGAACGGCTTCTGGATGAGATCCTGTTTGATGCGCCGGATGTCGCCGAACAACGGATAGTAATTGATGCCAAGTATGTGTATGAAAAACTGCAAGACATCGTGGAGGATGAGGATCTGAGCCGATATATCCTCTAAGCAATGCCGGATGCCCGATGATAGATCACCAATGACTGATGGCCGATGACTAGCAATATTGCCGACATACTGATTGAAGCCCTTCCTTACATCCGCCGTTTTTACGGAAAGAGGATCGTCATCAAATACGGCGGCCACGCCATGGTGGATGAGCGTCTTCAGGAGGACTTTGCCCAAGACATCACCCTGATGAAATACATAGGCCTTCATCCAATAGTGGTCCACGGCGGAGGTCCGCAGATCGGATCGGTCTTGGACAAGATGGGGATCAGGTCTCGCTTTGTAGATGGCATGCGCATTACGGATGAACCTACCATGGATGTTGTCGAAATGGTGCTCGGGGGCAAGGTCAATAAGGAGATCGTGGCTCAAATCGGTCAACAGGGGGGCAAGGCTGTGGGCTTAAGTGGCAAGGACGGGGACCTGATTCTTGCCAGGAAGCTCCACCTTGTTCGGTCACAGGTGGAAGAGAAGCCCCCTGAAATCATAGACATCGGCATGGTGGGCGAGGTTGTTAGCGTAAATCCTAAAATCATAGACACCCTGGAGGCCGGCGGCTTTATTCCTGTCATTGCTCCGATCGGGACAGGGGAGACGGGAGAAACCTATAACATCAATGCCGACTGGGTGGCCAGCAAGCTTGCCGTGGCCCTCAATGCGATCAAGCTGATCCTGCTCACAGACGTTGAGGGTGTCATGGATGAGCAGGAAGCACTGATGTCCTCTCTGAAGGCCGAGGCAGCGCAAAAGCTCCTTAAGCACGGGACTGTTTCCGGCGGCATGATCCCGAAGATTCAATGCGCCTTGGAGGCCGTTGAAAAAGGGGTCAAAAGGGTTCACATCATCGATGGTCGCAATCCCCATGCCGTGCTCCTTGAGCTTTTCACAGACAAGGGGATAGGAACAGAGATTCGCGGTTAGTCATTGGTGTTGTGAACAGCTACATTATCTCTAGCGCATGACGCTTGATACCGGACCTGCCCGCCGGGGCTTGGCAGGCGGGTACCGAGTGTCAATGGAGAATATCAGGTATCGGGCATCATTGTTTGTACCAATGACAAGTGACCAAACCATAAAGAGAGCAGACCGCGCCATTGCAGCTACCTACAGCCGGTTTCCTGTTGTGCTCACAGAGGGCAAGGGATGCATGCTTAGAGATATAGAAGGTCGCACCTATACCGACTTTGTTGCCGGCATTGCAGTGTGCAATCTGGGGCATGCCCATGAAGGAATTGCCAAGGCCGTGGCAGAGCAGGCGCGTCGTTTAGTGCATGTTTCAAACCTGTACTACACTGAGCCGCAAACCGAGTTGGCCGAATGGCTGGTTGAACATTCCTTTGCCGACAGGGTTTTTTTCTGCAACAGCGGCGCTGAGGCAAATGAAGCAGCCATCAAGCTGACACGGAAGTATTTCCATGACAGCGGAGCCCCTCAACGGTTCAGGATCATAACCATGGAAGACTCCTTTCATGGTCGAACCATGGCAACTCTTGCGGCCACTGGTCAGGCCAAGATCAAGAAGGGCTTTGAACCCCTTCCGGATGGGTTTGACATTGTCCCCTTTAACGATCTTGAGGCTGTCCGGAACGCTGTTTCCAGGGAGACATGTGCGGTCATGCTGGAACCCATCCAGGGAGAAGGTGGGGTCAAGTGCCCTGTCCAGGGGTATCTGGAAGGACTGCGCGAGCTTTGTGACAGAGAAGGCCTGCTCCTCATCTTTGATGAAGTACAAACCGGCATGGGGCGGACCGGAAAGCTCTTCGCCTATGAGCGCTTTGCCCTGACACCCGACATTATGACCCTGGCGAAAGCCTTAGCCAACGGGCTTCCCATGGGGGCAATGCTGGCCAAAGAGGACGTGGCGAAGGCCTTTACTCCGGGGGCTCATGCCTCGACCTTTGGTGGAACGCCCTTGGTTGCCACTGCAGCCATTGAGGTAGCCAAGGCGCTTCTGAATGAAGGTGTCCTTGAAAACTGTCAAGGGGTTGGCCAATATTTCAAGGATCAACTCCTGAGCCTTAAAGCCAGATACGCCTTTATCCGTGAAGTTCGAGGAGAGGGGCTCTTGATTGGCGCGGATCTTACCTGCGACGGCATGCCTGTCGTCAAGAGCTGTATGGAACGGGGTTTTCTGATTAACTGCGCCCAGGGGCATGTCTTGCGATTCATCCCGCCGCTGATCATTCAGGAAAAAGATATTGACGCGCTAATTGCGTGCCTGGATTCGGTATTTCAGCGTCTCTCCGATCAGCCCAAGGAACAAGAATGAAAAAGGACCTCTTAACCCTCAGAGATTTGAGCGCTAGTGATTTTGAGGCGTTGTTTGTGCGGTCTTTTGAACTGAAAGGACGGCACGGCAAAGGAGTTCCGGATCGACCGCTTCAGGGCAAGACCCTTGGGCTCATCTTCGACAAGGCATCGACTCGAACCCGGGTCTCCTTTGAGGCGGCCATGATTCAGCTGGGTGGGACCTCCTTGTTTTTGAGTGCCAGGGATACCCAACTGATTCGAAACGAGCCTATTGCAGACACGGCCCGTGTTCTCTCCAGGTATCTTGATGGCCTGGTCGTTCGAACATATTCCCAGGATTTGCTTCAAAAATTGGCAGCCAGGGCCTCTATCTCTGTGATCAACGCACTAACCGATCTTTACCATCCATGCCAGATATTGAGTGACCTTATGACAATATTGGAAAAAAAGGGCAGTCTGGAGGGGCTCAAGATTGTCTGGGTAGGAGACGGTAACAATGTGGCCCATTCATGGTTGAACGCATCAGCCATCCTGGGTACTGACCTGGTTCTTGCGTGCCCCGAAGGTTACCATCCCAAGGAGGAGATTTTGGGGCCTGCGAGGAAGGACACGACTGGCCGTATAGTCGTCTTTTCTGATCCTAAAGAGGCCGTTCGTGATGCGGACGTGATCTATACGGATGTCTGGGCCAGTATGGGCCAAGAAAGCGAATCAGCCAATCGGAAAAAAGCCTTCAAGCCCTATCAGGTGGACCAGGCCCTGGTGGCCCTGGCCAAAAAAGATGTCATAGTCATGCACTGTCTGCCTGCTCACAGGGGTGAGGAGATTACCGCCGACGTACTGGAAGGGCCTCATTCGGTTGTGTGGGATCAAGCAGAAAACAAGCTCCACATGCACAAAGCAATTCTGGAAATGTTTATTAGTCATTAGTCGGAGGACTGTCTTGTCACAAGAAATCAAGAAGATCATCCTGGCCTACTCAGGAGGTCTTGACACTTCGGTTATCCTGAAGTGGCTCACCGAGACCTACAAGTGCCCAGTGGTTGCATTTGCAGCTGATATTGGTCAGGGAGAGGAACTGGATAACCTTGAGGCAAAAGCCCTGAGGACCGGCGCGGAAAAGATCGTTATCGAGGATTTGAGAGAGACCTTTGTTCGGGACTATGTGTTTCCGGCTTTTCGTGCCAATGCCATATATGAGGGGGGCTATCTCCTGGGGACTTCCCTTGCACGCCCTCTCATTGCAAAACGGCAGATCGAGATTGCCCGGCTGGAGGGTGGCGATGCAGTGAGCCATGGCGCAACTGGAAAGGGCAACGATCAGGTGCGATTTGAATTGACCTACCAAGCCTTGGCCCCTGATGTGAAGATCATTGCGCCCTGGCGGGTCTGGTCGTTGAATTCTCGACAGTCTCTCATGGAATATGCCAAAGCTCATGGGATTCCGGTTCCAACAAGTCCCAGGAAACCGTATAGCACGGATCGAAACTTGCTCCATATGAGCTATGAGGGGGGCATTCTTGAAGATCCCTGGCAAGGACCGCCGGATGATATGTTTTCCCTTTCTGTGTCCCCTCAGGAGGCCCCTGACAGACCAGAGGTAATTGAAATATCATTTGAACGTGGAGACCCTGTAGCCATCAATGGCGACAAGCTTTCTTCTGCCGAGCTACTTGCAAGGCTCAATGTTCTGGGGGGTAGAAACGGCATAGGCCGGGTCGACCTTGTTGAAAACCGGTTCGTGGGAATGAAGTCTCGAGGGGTATATGAGACACCGGGAGGCACGATCCTGAGAGTGGCTCACATGGCCGTTGAGTCCATCACCATGGACCGCGAAGTCATGCATCTTCGCGATTCCTTGATTCCCAAGTATGCTGAACTTGTCTATAATGGATTCTGGTTTTCACCTGAGATGAAGGTGTTGCAGGCAATGATTGATGAGACACAAGAGACGGTGTCAGGAACGGCCCGACTGGAGATTTACAAGGGAAACTGCCGTGTCCTGGGCCGCAAATCCGAAACGTCCATATATAGGAGCGATTTTGCCACGTTTGAATCAGATCAGGTTTACCGCCAGCAAGACGCGGAAGGCTTCATCCGCCTCAATGCCCTGAGGCTGCGCATTCAGGCTATGATGAAGCAAAAGTAAAGGATCGACGCCCAGAGGACGTGGCTTTCAGGCAAGACCCCATAGGGGTGCGGGGGGCATCGCTCTATAGAACATAAAAATTCGAATCTCGAAATCCGAAATCCGAAACAATATCAAATGACCGAAATCCAAATGACCGAAACTGTACTGTGCGACATTCGATTTCGAGACTGCAACTTGGTGTGTTTGTTTCTGTCATTGGAACATTAGAGCTTTGAATTTGTTTAGGATTTCGATATTCGGATTTCGAATTTAAACACTTGGTCTCATCGTTCTCGGCAGAGCCAATTGACTCTGACCCCGCCCAGAGGACGGGGTTTTCCAGAAACCAATAAAATCGCTACGCGATTTTGTCATGAGGTGCATTGTGCCTGATAAACCCTGGAATGGAAGTTTTACTGAAAGAACAGACCGCAGTGTGGAGGCTTTCACTTCTTCCATTGCTTTTGACAGGCGCCTCTACGCCTACGATATAAAGGGCAGTATTGCCCACTGCAGAATGCTTGCCAAGCAGTCGATCATCTCCGAGGATGAGGCTTCAGAAATTGTTGAAGGCCTTGGCAGGATAGCTCGCGACTTGGAACGCGGCAACTTTGAGTTCGATGACGCCCTGGAAGATATTCATATGAATATTGAGGCCCGTCTGACCGCTGAAGTCGGCAAGGCGGCGCAAAAGCTCCATACGGCAAGGAGCCGAAACGATCAGGTTGTTTTGGACGTTCGGATGTACCTGCGGGACGAGGTGGACAACATACTCGAAAGACTGACCGCCTTCAGGAGCAGTCTGGTAAAATTGGCTGATGAGCACATTGGTGTCATCATGCCTGGATATACCCACCTCCGGCGTGCCCAACCAGTGCTCTTTTCCCATTACCTGATGGCTTACTACGAGATGTTTTCAAGGGATAGGGCCAGATTCAAGGGGGTGCTTGAGCGGATCAACGTAATGCCATTGGGCAGTGCGGCGCTTGCCGGCACGACGTATCCTATCGACATGGCGTACACTGCCAAGCTGCTTGATTTCCCGGAGATTTCGGCCAACAGCTTGGATGCTGTCAGCAGCCGGGATTTTGTTATTGAGTTCCTGGCTGCAGCCAGCATCTGCATGGTTAATTTGAGCCGTCTTTCAGAAGAATTGATTCTATGGGCCTCAAGCGAGTTCGGCTTTGTGGAAATACCCGATTCCTTTGCCACGGGAAGCAGCATCATGCCCCAGAAGAAAAACCCGGATGTGCCGGAATTGGTCAGGGGCAAGACAGGACGTGTATTTGGGGACTTGATGGCCTTGCTCACCGTAATGAAGGGGCTCCCCCTCACCTACAATCGCGACATGCAAGAAGACAAGGAACCCCTCTTTGATGCAGTCGATACCGTAAAAGCGTGTCTTGAGGTATACGAAAAGCTCATCCCAAGTTTGAAAGTGCACCGGACGGCCATGGAAAAGGCGGTTTTAAAGGGCTTCCTAAATGCCACGGACATGGCCGACTACCTGGTGACCAAGGGCATGGCATTCCGAGAGGCTCACCGTTGCACCGGAGAGGTTGTCCGATATGCTACTGGGCAAACCAAAGAGCTCCACGAACTTTCGTTGAATGAGCTTGACAAGTTCTCCAAGCTCTTTTCAGAAGATATCTTTGAGCTTCTGACACCACAACAGATGGTAAACAGGCGGCTTTCTGCAGGCGGTACAGCCACAGAGAACGTGGTTCGAGCCATCCACAAGGCAAAGGAAGTAACGGCCCGCGAAGCAGACAAGGGGCAATAACATGGGAAGAGTGAAAGGCCGTCAAGACAGACTCCTTCTGCTCGTAGCCCTGGGATCTTTGCTTCTTCATCCGGGGTGCGGAAGGAAAGGGCCGCCTGTTGCCCCACAGGCTGTCGTGCCCCCGGCAGTCAAGGACTTGAAGGCAGAGATTGTCGGAGATGAGGTGCTGCTGTCATGGTCCATCCCGACAAAGGGCGACACCATTTTTAAAGGCATTGATGGTTTCAGGGTCTTCAGGCATAAAGCGCATAACTCGGTGGCTCCATGCCCCGGGTGCCCCATCCCTTTTGGTGATGAATTCCTTGATGTGCAACTCAAGTATCCTGAGGCGGATCAGGTAGAAGGAAATCGCGTTATCTGGCATGATAGGATTGAGCCTGAGTATAGATATGCATATAAGGTTTTATCTTATCACAAGAGCGGAGGCGTGAGTGCCGATTCCAACATCGTTTTTTGGCCCATGCCCGACTCGCAAACGACAACGGATATAGAATCACGGAGCCCTTATGCACCACTTCAACTATCAGAATAATGAGATGTATTGTGAGGATGTCTCCATTTCTGAGATTGCCCGGGAGGTGGGAACGCCCTTTTACCTCTACAGTCATGCAACGCTCCGGCACCACTTCCTTACCTTTCAAAAGGCCTTTGAAGCCGTCAATCACCTGATCTGCTTTTCGGCCAAATCCAATTCAAATATCGCCGTGTTGAAACTCTTTGCAAAACTCGGTGGCGGCCTGGACATTGTGTCGGGAGGCGAGTTGTTCCGCGGACTCACAGCAGGTGTTCCGCCAGGCAAGATCGTCTTTTCAGGGGTGGGAAAGCGTGAGGACGAAATCGTGTACGCTCTGGAATCGAATATCCTCATGTTCAATGTGGAATCATTCCAGGAACTCGAACTCATAGATCAGTGCGCTGCTCGCCTGAACAAAAAAGCGCCAATAGCGCTGCGTGTCAATCCGGATGTTGACCCCAGGACACATGCATACATTTCCACCGGGTTAAAAGAGAACAAGTTCGGGCTAAACGTTGAAGCCGTGGTGGAAACCTACAGTGCAGCCAACGCCTGCTCTCACGTGAAAGTGATGGGGATCAGTTGCCATATCGGTTCCCAGCTCACAGAGGTCTCTCCCTTTGTGGATGCCTTGGGCCGGATCAAGGATCTTATCGCCACGTTGGAGACTTCCGGCATTTCCATCTCCTATCTCAACTTGGGCGGCGGCCTTGGAATCACTTATGACCAGGAATCCCCTCCGCATCCCAGTGAATACGGCAAGGCAATCCTGGAGACGTTGGGCCAAGCCCCCGTTACGCTAATCCTTGAACCTGGTCGTGTTATTGTAGGCAATGCGGGAATACTGGTAACTCGAGTCCTTTATACGAAAAGCGGTGAAGACAAGTTCTTTGTGATCGTGGATTCGGCCATGAACGACCTTGTGCGACCATCCCTTTACGGCGCTTACCACGCCGTTGAACCTGTAGTGAGAGATCGCAAGGAAACCATAGAAGCAGATGTGGTAGGCCCCATCTGTGAGAGCGGCGATTTTATTGCCCGGGATCGGCGGATTCCTCTTGTCCAGTCAGGCGATCTCCTGGCAGTCATGAGCGCAGGTGCTTATGGTTTTACCATGTCTTCCAATTACAATTCCAGGCCGAGGGTTCCGGAGATTATGGTCAAGGAAGATCGGTTCTTTGTGGTCAGGGCACGGGAGTCTTACGAAGACCTGATTGCAGGAGAGTCAATACCAGCTTTTTTGTGACCAGTAATGACAGAAGTCGATCTAATGAAGTTATGACTATGGCACAGACACATATCCCTTTCTACAAGATGAGCGGCAGTGGAAACGATTTTATCGTTGTTGACAACCGTACCGGGGTCGTGGAGGAAAAAGATCTTAACCAATGGATTGCATCGGTATGCCGCAGGAAACACTCAGTGGGGGCTGACGGGTTCATCCTGATTGAGACTTCCGAGCAGGTCGATTTCAAGTGGCGCTTTTTCAACGCAGATGGGGGAGAAGTTGAGATGTGCGGCAACGGAGGCCGCTGTGCGGCAAGGCTTGCCCATCTAAAGGGAATTGCAGGGCCCAACCTCAGCTTTGAAACCAAGGCAGGCGTAATCCGGGCCGAGGTGACAGACAAAAGGGTCAAGCTGGAGATGCCGGAACCATCAAGAGCGAAGCTCGATTATCCCCTGGAGGTTAAAGGAAAAATTTTCACCGTAAGCAGTATCACCGTGGGCGTGCCACATGTGGTGATCTGGCCAATGGATGTGGAGAAGGCGCCTGTTTTTGAAGCAGGCAGCGCTATCAGGTACCATGAGCGTTATGCCCCGGCCGGAACAAACGTGAACTTTGTTCAGCCTTTAGAAAACGGCTCCTTTGCCATTCGCACCTATGAACGGGGTGTGGAGAATGAAACCCTTGCCTGCGGGACTGGTTCGGTTGCTGCCGCCCTCGTTGCCTCTGCCAAGAGGATGACTGGTTCGCCTGTCGCCATTCACACCAGGGGCGGGGAGGTTTTGAAGATCTATTTTGAGAAACACGGCAATGATTATCACAACGTCTTTCTGGAGGGTGATGCAATAGTCGTTTATGAAGGTAAGCTTTGGAATGAGGCCGCATAGTCACTGGTCATTAGTTCCGAATTGTTTGTACCAATGACCGACAACGGAGGAATAAATTGAAGATCGCGAAATCTGAAAGACTGAAACGCCTTCCCCCTTACCTTTTCAAAGAGCTTGATCGGCAGAAGGAAGAGGTCCGTGCCAAGGGCGTAGACATTATTGACCTTGGCGTGGGTAATCCTGATCTTCCGACGCCCCCCCACATTATTGAGGCACTGAAACAGGCGGCTGAGGATCCTGCCAACCACCATTACCCGTCTTATTCGGGGATGGATGACTTCAACGCTGCCGTGGCAAGGTGGTACAAGGGCAGATTCAACGTCGATCTGGCTGTCGGCAGTCATGTCGTACCTCTGATTGGATCCAAGGAGGGGATTGCCCATATACCCT
>DAOUWN010000291.1 GCA_030667105.1 Deltaproteobacteria bacterium | reverse complement strand
TTCTCAAAAGATCTTGGCCGGGTGTACTGCGGATGTTTCAGCAGGCCTGTTGAGAAAGAGTCCTCGTCGGCCGATTGTTCGTTCCCCAAAGCACCTGGAATTAGCCGGCTTACCGTATCGATAACCACCATGGCTGCCAGTTCACCGCCGGTCAGGACATAATCACCAATGGACAGTTCTTCGTCCACAAGGTCCTGGCAAATCCTCTCGTCAATCCCTTCATAGCGGCCACAGATCAAAATAAGCCCTGCAAATCCTGCCAACTCTCTGGCCAGTCCGTGATCAAGAAGGCTGCCCTGTGGCGTGAGCAAAACCGTGTGAGCCTCAGGATACTTCCCCCGGGCATGCCGAATGGCCTCTGCCATGGGTTCTGGTTTCATCACCATGCCGCAACCACCGCCATAGGGACGGTCGTCCACAGTACGGTGACGGTCACTTGCAAAATCTCTGATATCTATCGTCTCGATAGATATGCGGTGGCTTTCAACAGACCGCTTGACGATGCCTCCCACCTGCAAGGCGGAAAACATTTCAGGAAATAGCGTGAGGACCGTAAAATTCATTCGTCAATCTTGATCAGCTCGCAAAAAGCCGTCAATCTTCCAATCCTTCAGGAAGATCGACCTTCAGGGTTTTGTGTTTCAAATCAATATCGACCACCACCGAATCGATGGCTGGAATTAACACCTCCTTCTTGCCGTCTTGAACCACGTAAACGTCGTTGCTTCCTGTGGGAAAAATCGCTTTCACACGCCCCAGACGTCGGTTGTCCAGTGTGAAGACCTCCAACCCCACGATCTGGTAAGAGTAATAGCTGCCTTCTTCAAGTTGAGGCAAGGATGCCTCGTCAACACAAAGCTGGCAGCCTATCCACTGTGCTGCCGCTTCAATGGAGGCTATACCGTCTAAGGCGAGAAGGATCACGCGTTTGTGCGGACGGGCGGACACTACGCAAAACTTTCCGCAGCACTCCCCTTTTCGGCTGAGCACTAACTCCTTGCCCGGCGCAAAGACCTCAATGGAGTCCGCGTGGGAAACAACCTTGAGGTGGCCCTTAATCCCGTGGGTACCAACTATCTTGCCTACAGGGAGGCGGGCATCCTCTCCCATGGAATCCTACTCGATGATCTCAAGTACAGACCTTTTCTTGATTTTGGCCGAAGCCGCGCTCAGGATCGTCCGTATGGCACGGGCCGTTCGGCCCTGTTTCCCAATGATTTTCCCGAGATCATCCTTGGCCACCGTCAGCTCCAGGACTGATATCTGCGATCCTTCCACTTCGGAAACCTCCACTGCTTCCGGATGATCCACCAGCGCTTGAGCAATGTACTTGATCAGATCCTTCATCTCCCGACCTCCTCACAGCATGAAAAAGAAGCGACGCCAACTAAGCTGGTTTGGAAAAACTCTATTAAGCATTAAGTGTTTTCGAAAAGAAACCATGCTCTTTCAGCAGACTCTTCACGGTTGCTGTCGGGATGGCCCCCTTTTCAATCCATGTCTTGATCCTATCTCGTTTCAAAGTCACGGAGGCAGTCTTGCCAAGGGGATCATAGGTTCCCACCAGTTCGAGAAATCTCCCATCCCGAGGGGCTTCGTTGGAAGCCACAACGATTCGATAAAACGGCTTTTTCTTTGCGCCAAACCTGGCCAATCTGATCTTAACTGACATCCGACACTATTCCTCCTTAGAACGGCAAGCCTCCTCGACCAAAAGGGCGAAAGCCGCCTTTGTTCAACTTCTTGATCATCTTTTGCACTTGGACATAATTCTTTAGGAGCTGGTTCACCTGTTGGACCGTAGTTCCGCTTCCCTTGGCAATTCGTTTGCGCCGACTTGCGTTAATAATCTGGTGCCTCCGGCGTTCCTGAACAGTCATAGAATCAATAATGGCTGTAATGCGTACGAATTCTCTTTCGTCCACCTTGAACTGTTTCATCTGTTTGAGCTTGCCCATCCCGGGAATCATGGCTAGGATCTCCTCCATGGAACCCATCTTTCTAACCTGGGCCATTTGATCACGGAAGTCTCCCAGGGTGAACTGGTTTTTTCGAAGTTTCTCTTCCAGTTGGCGTGCCTGCTTTTCATCAACAGTACTCTGGGCCTTCTCAATGAGGGTGAGCATGTCACCCATTCCCAGTATCCTGGATGCCATACGGTCTGGGTGAAAAGATTCCAGGGCATCCAATTTTTCACCCACGCCCACAAACTTGATGGGCTTTGAAGTCATTGCCTGGATCGAAATGGCTGCTCCGCCTCTGGCGTCACCCTCCATCTTCGTGAGTATGACGCCACCTATGTCAAGGACATCATCAAAGGCCTTGGCCATATTGACGGCATCCTGGCCGGTCATGGCATCGGCCACCAAGATGATGTCAGAGGGCTGTACAGCCTCCTTAATGCGTTTGAGTTCGGCCATCAGGGTCTCATCAATGTGAAGGCGCCCCGCTGTATCTATCAAAAGGGTATCACGGGATTCCTGACGGGCTTGCAGGAGGGCATTCCGGCAAATATCCACTGGATCCATGTCGTCCGTGGCCGGAAAGACCGGAATATTCAGCTCATTTCCGAGTTTCTCCAACTGCTCAATAGCTGCCGTGCGATAGATGTCAGCCGGCACCAGATAAGGCCTTCGATTTTGTCCCGTCAACAACCTGGCCAACTTGCCGGCCGTTGTGGTCTTGCCTGAACCCTGCAGGCCCACGAGCATGACAGGCGCAGGCTGGCCAATGAGTTTCAGCCCTTCATGCCTGTCTCCCATAAGCTGGGTCAACTCTTCATTAACAATCTTGACAACTTGTTGCCCTGGTGTCAGGCTGGCCAACACCTCCCGGCCGACGGCGCGCTCCCTGATGGATGCCAGCAACTGTTTTACAACCCTATAA
>DAOUWN010000153.1 GCA_030667105.1 Deltaproteobacteria bacterium | reverse complement strand
CTGCTTTGTAATCCTGGATGAGGCCCAGAACACCACCTCAGAACAGATGAAAATGTTCTTGACACGCCTTGGATTCAGTTCTAAGGCGGTTATCACGGGTGACATAACCCAGATCGACCTGCCTGATAGCAAGGTCTCTGGTCTTGTAGAGACAAAGAACATATTGCAGGGAATCAAAGGAATTGATTTTGTGCTCTTTTCCGAAAAAGATGTGGTGCGACACCAACTGGTCCGGGACATAATTAAGGCGTATGATCACCTCGAACAGAAAAAAACGCAGTAAAGCTCTTCTTGAGTCCATAAACGAACATCCCCAGATACGCTGGTTCATCTTGTTGGGAACGACCCTTCTGATCGCCACTCTGTTGTTTCCCAGTCTCTGGAAAGACATGCCCAAGTATGGCATAGATGACGTCGCAAAAAAGGATATCAAATCACCAAAAGAATTCCTGATCGAAGATAAGGAGGCGACCGAAAAGAAGCGGGAGGAGGCAGCGCTGTCTGTCCTGACCGTTTATGATTTTGACGACACCCTGGCGTCCAAGCTGGACGAGCGAATTGCACGGGCTTTTGAGCATATGCGAATGCCTACGGAAGGAAATGCGGGGAGAATTGACTCGGCCACTGACACAGTCAAGGCACGAGGTGGCGGAGAGGATACACAACCGACTCAGATTCTTTCACGTCACGATCTTGTATGGAAGGAAAAGCCGACCTTTGAAGACATACTGGGGGTCGATGTCAGCAAGGGGGCCTATGAGATCTTGGAAAAGAAAGAGTTTGCTGAGTCCATATCACGAGAAACTGGCCGACTGTTGGCCACTGTATTCCAAGATAGCATCGCAGGAAACAAGCAACTCCTACTTCAACAAGGCCAAAGAGGTATCACAGTCCGCCGGCTATCCTCCAAGGAGGAGTCCCTCGTAAACGATCTCCAGAAGTTCCACAGCCTGGACGAGGCCAAAATTGCCCTGGCAAACACAGGCAGAACCTTGTTGAAAGATTTTAGCTATTCTGTTCGTAACGTGATGATAGACCTGGCACAACGTCTGATCCAGCCTAACCTAACCCTTAACAGAGGCGAGACTGAAGAGCGAAGGAACAAAGCGGTTGACGACGTGAAGGCAGTGCTGACTCAAATCAAGAAAGGAGAGATGCTTGTCCGGGAAGGAGAAAAGGTATCCCCGCTGCATATGGCTAAACTGCATGCTCTCGAATCTGAAATGAAAAACAAGCCTCTTTTTACGATCAGCATGGGGTTTATGCTCCTCGTTATCTCATTCTTGGTCATTTCCTTTATAACTAATTTCAGAACAGACGCAAGTGCAACTCTTCTGCGGAACAAGGATATTGTCTTTCTATGTGTCATGCTAGTCATTCTTTTTGTCTTGAGTGAGGTATCAGTCTATTTGGTACAAGGGATCGCAAGAAACATTCCTTATTCCACAGAAACGACTTCGGCCTTTTACGCCATACCCGTAGCTTCAGGCGCAATGACCGTGTGTCTGTTTATGGGAATGAACGTAGCCCTGCCCTTTGCCTTGGCAACTGCATTCACGACAGCGTTCCTTTTTTCAAACCAGTTTGACATGTTCCTTTTTTTTCTTTTGAGCGGCACAGTGGGAGCATACGCCGTACGGAACTGTAAAGAGCGGGGCATCTTGATCAAGGCCGGATTAAAGGTAAGTCTCGTCAACGCCGTTGTTGTCACCGCCATCTACCTGTTCAGAGGCTCCGGGCTTGAACTGAATCTGGTTTGGAACTGGGCATTCGCCCTTCTTGGAGGAGTGTGTTCCGGCATTCTGACTACAGGATTTGCCCCTGTGGCGGAGATGGCTTTCGCCTATACGACAGACATCAAACTCTTGGAGCTTGCCAACATGGATCGCCCCATACTGCGCAAGCTCATGCTTGAAGCCCCTGGAACGTACCATCATTCCGTAATTGTAGGGAGTCTGGGGGAGGCTGCTGCTGCCTCAATTGGCGCCAATCCACTATTGGCCCGGGTTAGCGGCTATTATCACGACATTGGCAAGATCAATAAGCCCCTTTATTTCATCGAGAATCAGAAATACGGCAGGAATAGACATGACAAGTTGGCGCCATCCATGTCGAGCTTGATTTTGACGTCTCATGTTAGAGATGGTGTTGAAACGGCTAAGCGTCACAAGCTTGGAAACTCAATTGCCGATATCATACAACAGCATCACGGGACAAGCCTGATATCTTTCTTTTACGAAAAGGCAAAGAGACTGAAGGGTGAAGGCGCCGTCAATGTGGAGCATTTTAGGTATTCAGGGCCAAAACCCCAGACGAAAGAGGCAGGCTTAGTGCTGCTGGCAGACGCAGTGGAGGCTAGCTCAAGGTCCCTGGAAAACCCGACGCCGGCGCGACTCAAGGGCCTGGTGCAACGAATTATCAATAGCGTGCTTCTGGACGGACAGCTAGATGAATGTGAGTTGACACTAAAGGATCTCAATAAAATCGCTGAGAGTTTCAACATGACCTTAAACGGCATTTACCATCACCGAATCGAGTACCCCAATGGTAATGGTGTGGCCAAAATGGATAGTGCGACTAGAAAAGCTGATGGGAATTTTGATAGAGGACAGACAAAATCGCCACGGGATCGATCAGTACGAGATAAGAAAAAAGGCGGAAATCATTCTGGATGCCTTAGGATCACCTGACGGGGAATTGTCTATCCTTATTGTAAGCGACGAAGAAATGGAGGGGCTAAACAAGACATACCTTGATCGGCCCGGCCCCACCAATGTCATTGCTTTCCCAATGCGAGAAGGCCCTTTTAACAACGTCAACCCCAACCTGCTCGGAGATGTGGTAATTTCTTCTGACACAGCAGCTCGCGAAGCACTAAATGCGGGAATGACGACAGAAGCCAGGTTTGATCAACTCTTGATTCACGGCATCTTGCATTTGTTCGCATTTGATCACGAACAAACGTCGGAACAAGCGGAAGCCATGAGGATCAAGGAGGAACAATTGCTTGAACTGCTCGAAGGCAGTAGTCGTTGAGTTGTCAAATGGTTGAGTGGTCAACGACGCAATGACTTAACCACTCAACTATTTAACCATTCAACGGTGAACGTCACGTAGAGGAGGCACGTACTAATGCCAGGTCTAGCAGTCAATGTCGATCATGTTGCCACACTCAGGGAAGCACGAAAAATCAATATTCCTGATCCGGTTATGGCTGCGGGAATCGTGGAACTGGCTGGCGCCGATGGTGTTGTTGTCCATCTAAGAGAAGATCGGCGACATATACACGACCGGGATGTGCGAATCTTGCGCAAAACGGTCACGAGCAAGTTAATCCTGGAGATGGCCACAACGTCTGAGATGATTGAGATTGCCCTGGAAATCAAACCAGATCTCGTGACATTAGTGCCGGAAAAGCGAGAAGAGCTGACTACCGAAGGCGGCCTTGACCTTCATCCTCACAAAGATGCGGTTTCTGATGCCATCAACATACTTCAAAAGGAAGGCATTCCCGTCAGCATATTCATTGACCCGGATCCCGATCAGGTCGAAATTGCCCGTCGGATCAATGCCGATTTCGTGGAGATTCATACCGGGGTCTTTTGTGACGCACAAGGGCCAAAGAAACGTGCAGCGGCCTTTGATAAGATAGTAGACAGTGTCAAACTTGGCCGGAAATTGAAACTCGGCATTAATGCAGGTCATGGCTTGGGATACCAAACAATCAAGGCCTTTAAAGGGCTATCCGGAATCGACGAGTTTAGCATTGGCCACAGCATCATCGCCCGTGCAGTCATTGTGGGTCTGGACCGGGCTGTTAGGGAAATGATAGCGTTGATTAAAGAATTGTGAATAAATGAGTCGTCATTGGTTTGGAAAATGATGCCGGATATTCCAAGGACTCTCTTTCACGACACATCGTATCGGACATCGGGCATCGTCATTTGACACCACTGACTACTGACCAACGATGATCTACGGTATCGGCATCGATATGGTGCAGATTTCACGCATCGAAGCGGCCTTGGAGCGCTGGGGTGACCGATTTGTAAGGAGGGTCTTCACCCAGTCCGAGATTGAGCACTGCCAGAAGAGAGTTCATCCGGCATCACGATTTGCCCTTCGTTTTGCCGCCAAAGAGGCTTTTGCAAAAGCTCTTGGTTTAGGGTTCCGCGAGGGACTGGGTTTTCGACAGATCGAAGTCATTCATGATACTAACGGACGGCCCAATTTGGGTCTGCATCACAATGCTAAAGAGATCTATGAGCAGCACGGCATTCAGGAAAGTTTCTTGAGCCTGTCGGACGACGGCCGGTATGCAGTTGCGGTCGTGGTTTTAGAGGTGTGATTGTACGTAAATTTTGAAACCTAAACAGCATTGCATCACCTCTCATTCTCCCGAGGAAACCATCCGTCTCGGAGCGTTCCTTGGACAACAGTTGAAAAGTGGCTCGGTTGTCGCCCTCAGTGGCGAACTGGGTAGCGGGAAAACCTGTCTTACCCAGGGCATTGCAGCGGGGCTCAAGGTACCAAAAGACTTATGTGTCACAAGCCCTAGCTACTCACTGATAAACGAATATCCGGGACGACTCAGGCTTTATCATGTTGACCTCTACCGTCTGGAGCACGTGAGCGAACTGGAAGAAATTGGCCTGGAAGAAATCCTTTGCTCAAATGGCGTCACGGTGATTGAATGGGCTGAAAAGCTACTGAACTTCCTGCCCGATGAACGCCTCTCCGTGTCGATTTCCATCGTTAACAATCAAACCAGAGATCTCCATCTGGCAGGATATGGACGAAGGGCCGCTGTTTTGGTAGAGACATGTGTCAATTTCTAAATGGAAACTAGCTAATGGCATTGATCGTTCAGAAATACGGCGGCACGTCGATCGCAGATCTTGACCGAATACGAAGTGTTGCTCATCGGGTTTCCAAGATCTACAGCGCCGGAAATGACGTCGTTGTAGTCCTTTCAGCGATGGCAGGAGTTACAGATGGACTCATTCAACTGGCCCGTAAAATTACTAACGATCCTAAAAAACAGGAACTCGACGTTCTCCTGGCCACCGGCGAACAGACAACTGTCTCCCTCTTTTGCATCATGTTAGAATCGATGGGGTATCCGTCCAAGTCTCTCATGGGTTACCAGGCAGAAATTGTGACTGACCGGGCTTTCGGGCACGCCCGCATTCTGGACATAAAGGCAAACCGCATCAAGGATCTCATCAGCAAAAGAAAAATCGTGGCAGTCGCTGGTTTCCAGGGCCGTGACGCAAGGGGGAATATCACGACATTGGGCCGTGGAGGCTCCGATACCTCGGCAGTCGCCCTGGCGGCTGCCCTAAAAGCCGATGTGTGTGAGATCTACACTGATGTGGATGGCGTCTATACTACAGACCCCAATATCTGCAAGCGCGCAAGAAAACTGGACACGATCTCCTATGACGAGATGTTGGAGATGGCCAGTCTGGGTGCAAAGGTACTGCAGATCCGGGCAGTTGAATTTGCCAAGAAATTTAATATCCCTATACACGTCAGATCTTCTTTCAACGAGTAGGAAGGCACCATGGTGATAGAAGAGGATAAGGACATGGAACGGCTGGTGGTATCAGGCATCTCGTACAGCAAGGACGATGCACGCATTACTCTTGCTGGAGTTCCTGACCGGCCCGGCATTGCATCGCGGATTTTCACTAGTATTGCCGAGGCTGGCATTGTCGTAGACATGATCATTCAGAATACACGGAAAAGCGGCCTCACAGATCTCACATTCACGGTTCCAAAGAATGACTACCAAACGGCTATGTCAATTCAGAAGAACATAGCCCATGCTATCGGGGCAGAAGAGGTCCTTGGCGACGAACACATCGCAAAGGTGTCGGTCATCGGTGTAGGCATGCGAAGCCATTCT
>DAOUWN010000276.1 GCA_030667105.1 Deltaproteobacteria bacterium | reverse complement strand
GGGCCTGTCCAGAAGCAGGTGGAGTTCCTTTCGAAGAAGGTGGAGTCGGGCACCATTTGATTTCGATCATTCCCAAGATTGAGGCCATCGTTGGCCGAGAGCATGTCACCACCGCAGAAGAAGACCTGCTCTGTTATGCATACGACGCCACAAATCGTCACCACTGTCCGGATGCCGTAGTCTTTCCGGGAGATACGGATGAGGTCTCGGCCATCATGAGACTGGCCGATGAATCTCGCATTTTTGTTATTCCCCGAGGCGCCGGTACGGGGATGAGCGGAGGCGCCCTGGCCATTCAAGGCGGATTGGTCATGGTGATGACCCGCTTTAGCCGCATACTGTCCATTGATCCCGACAATCTTGTGGCCGAAGTTGAACCAGGTGTCATTACTGCCCATTTTCAAGAGACGGTGGAGACGCAAGGGCTTTTTTATCCGCCCGATCCCTCCAGTGCTTCATACAGCACATTGGGGGGGAACGTGGCTGAGTGCGCCGGGGGACCCCGGGCGGTCAAGTATGGAGTGACGCGCGATTACGTCCTCGGCCTCGAAGTAGTCCTTCCCACAGGCAAGGTCATCAAAACGGGCGTACGTACCGCCAAGGGCGTGGTGGGCTACGATCTGACGAGGCTAATCGTCGGTTCCGAAGGGACATTGGGGGTCATCACCAAGATTGTGCTGCGCTTGCTTCCCCTGCCTGAGGTGGTTCGCACATTGAGCGCGGTTTTTGGCCGCATCCAGCATGCTGCAAAGACGGTCTCTGAAATCATGCGCTCCGGAATCATACCAAGGACGGTGGAGTATATGGATCAATCTGCCATTTCGTGTGTCGAAGCGTATCTGAATATTGGGCTCCCTGTGGACGCAGGCGCCATGCTCCTTCTGGAGGTTGACGGGAACCCCTCTGCCACGGATATGGCCCTCCAACAACTAGCAGATGTCTGCAAGAAAAATGGCGCCCGTGAGATCAATGTGGCCAAATCCGCACAAGAGGCCGCAGAGCTCTGGCAGGCCCGACAGGCCATATCACCCGCCCTTTTCCGCCTTGGCCCGGACAAAATCAATGAAGATATTGTTGTGCCCCGCAGCCGGATTCCCGACATCGTTCAATGGATAGACGAACTGAGAGAGCGGACGGGGCTCACCATGGTGACCTTTGGACATGCAGGCGACGGCAATATTCATTTCAACATTATCCTGGATAAAGAGGATAAGGAAACGCTTGGTAAAGCCGAGAGGGCCGTGGAAGAGCTTTTCGAACACACCATTGCTCTGGGAGGGACCATCTCCGGAGAACACGGCGTGGGCATTACCAAGGCCCCTTACCTCGAGATGGAGATCGGCAGCGCGGAAATTGCCCTGATGAAGCGCATCAAGACCGCATTTGACCCCAACGGCATACTAAACCCAGGCAAGATATTTCACGAGAGCCCACCTTCCTGTTGAGTAGACATCCGAGCCCAGACGACCAAACTTTCCATGTGAAGTAAATTGACTTATGGGCCGATATTTAATACAAACTTGACAACGTTTTTTTCCTGCAATCTGGGACCAGGAGATGATTTGGAAGCCATGGCTTCCTTCGTGCCTGCATACATAGAAGCCCACGATCGAGGGCTCCTGAAGGAAAAGGTCTGCCAGACAAACGAAATCCTAAAGACCTGTACGCTCTGTCCCCGGGCGTGTGGGGTGAATCGACTCTCGGGGGAAAAGGGGATCTGCCAGATAGGCGAGCATGCCATTGTGTCGAGTTTTGCCCCCCATTTTGGAGAGGAAAGTCCCCTCGTGGGGCAACACGGCTCAGGCACGATATTCTTTGCCGGATGCAACCTCCTTTGCATTTTCTGCCAGAATTATGACATCAGCCATGAACGCGAAGGCATGGAGTTCACTTCAGACGACCTTGCCAAGGCTATGCTCTCCCTTCAGGACAGGGGTTGTCCCAACATCAACTTTGTCACCCCCACTCACGTAGTGCCGCAGATCCTGGCTGGTGTTGACAAAGCGGCTGATGGGGGGCTTCGAATTCCGTTGGTCTATAACAGCAGCGGATTTGACAAGGTCGACACTCTGGCCATCTTGGAAGGGGTTTTTGATATCTACATGCCTGACTTCAAGTTCTGGGACTCCAGGGTTGCTGAAGAGCTATCGAGTGCACCGGATTATCCGGAAGTGGCCCGGGAAACTCTAAAGGAGATGCACCGCCAGGTGGGCGATTTGGTCCTCAACGGACAAGGGATCGCCCAAAGGGGTCTGCTAATCCGCCACCTCGTTCTACCTGAGGGGCTGGCAGGGACGCGGGGTGTGATGCGGTTTCTGGCAAAGGAAATCTCAACCAACAGCTATGTGAACATCATGCCTCAGTACAGACCGTGCGGTCGCGCATCAGAGGTGCCGGCGCTCAGTAGAGGCATCACCGATCAAGAGTTCGAGAAGGCCATTGAGATGGCACAGGAGGAGGGAGTCACCCGGCTGGATGAAAGGAGGCGGGCGTTTGCGTTGCGGTGGTTCTGATAGAATTCGAAGTAGATATGGATAAAATCTTTGCAGTGGGCGACATACATGGCTGCCTTGACAAGCTGATCTCGTTAATGGCTATCATCGACATTGACTTGAAAAAGGACACACTGGTCTTCATCGGAGACTATATAGACCGCGGGCCTGATTCAAAGGAAGTCGTTGACTATCTCATTGATTTGGGTCAAAGGGAGGATCGCGTGGTCTTCCTGAAGGGAAATCACGAATTGATGTTAGAAGACTACCTGAGCGGGGCTGACAGGCTCACGTTTTTGTATAATGGCGGGTAGGCCACGCTGAACAGTTACATGAAAAACGCCGGCAAGGTTGAAGCAAACCCCATACCAGCACAACATCTTGAGTTTTTTGACAATCTTCGCCTATACTATGAAACGGAAGATTACATCTTTGTCCATGGGGGTTTAAAAGCGAACATAGCTCTTGACGAACAAGACGAACGGGATATGCTTTGGATACGCGACGAGTTTATCTATACGGACTTTGATTTTGGCAAGCGTGTGATCTTTGGCCACACTCCTTTCCGAGAACCGTTGATTCTAGATAACAAAATCGGAATTGATACCGGCGCCGTTTATGGCAATAAGTTGACGTGTGTTGAGTTGCCTGCAGTGAGGTTTTTCAGCGTATGAGTCTTTTTGACTATATTCGGTATTGGATTACTCTAGTAATACTGGGAACATAAACATGAAAAAGATCTGTCTCTTTGTTATTTTCTCTATCCTACTAATGGGCGGGGAGGCGAGCGCCAGACGGCTTGCCGTTTGTGTGGACAAGGCAAACATACGC
>DAOUWN010000113.1 GCA_030667105.1 Deltaproteobacteria bacterium | reverse complement strand
GTCGCAATGATTTACCCTGTTAAATCGGCTCCGCCGTCTCGCATAGCGAGAATTTAACAGGGCGGGGATGAAGCGCAACGCCGCAGATGGACTTTTTACGAAGCCGTCAATTTTCTGCCAGAAAAAAACAGACTGATCGGGGCTGTAGCTCAGCTGGGAGAGCGCATGACTGGCAGTCATGAGGTCAGGGGTTCGATCCCCCTCAGCTCCACCAAGTTGTTATGAGATGGGTTGGTCATTTCGGTTGACCCTTTTTGTTGGAATCATGATAATCTTGTGCCAAGCAGGGAGGGTCTTATCATGGGAACACCGGTTGAAGCGGACAGAATAGTCAGACCTGCAGCAATTACGGTGAGAACAGTAGAAGGTAGTGTCATACAAGGCAAGGTAAATCTAGGTTCAGAACGACGGGTTTCAGACATATTTACTGGATCAGATAAGCCTTTTGTTGTTCTATTTGATGCTGCATACTCTGGAGGCTCTGGAAAGGTCTTCATTATCAACAAGGCCCACATTGTCTGGATTGAACCAGAAGACGAAGAACTGGCAGGCGTATAAATGGAATCAACGTGAAGCAGAACGAGGACGCTTAATTCTCCTCTCCTTTAGCTCCCCAAACCATACCTTTTCCCACCATTTTGGTGACCGTACAGCCAGAACCCCTTGAGAAGTTGCAAGGGGGCGCCCCAACTGTTGAGATTTACACCTTTTGCCCTTGACACAAAGAGCCTCATATTGATAAAGGATTATCAATAAAAATCGAGGTACTTTGTGTGACAGAAGGCTTCATGAAAGGAGAGGACAAATGGCAAAAAAAATTCTAGTTGCAGTCGATGAATCCAAGAATTCCATGAAGGCAGTTAACTACGTGGCTAAAAGCATGCATCCAACCGCCTTGATTACGCTATTTAGTGTCATCCCAGATTCCACTGCAGCCTGCGGGTTGGACAGCCCCTCCCTTACACCACTATTTAAGGAAAGCAGGCAAACATTTTGTGCCCTAGAGGACACCAAGAAAGAGAGCGTTAAAGCCTTTATGGAAAAGGCCAAGCAGGGTCTCGTAAAGTCAGGTTTTGCTTCCAAGAATGTGACCGTCAAGATCAGGAAAAAGAAGGTGGGCCTAGCAAGAGATATATTAAGCGAGGCCCAGCATGGGAAATACGATACGCTTGTTATTGGAAGACGGGGACTGTCGGGTATTAAGGAGTTTTTCTTTGGAAGTGTTTCCAACAAGGTTGTCCAGCTTGCGAAAAAAGTGTCCGTTATTGTCGTGGACTGAGCGAGTACTCTATTTCGATAACCCGTGCCCGTGCTATCCGCAACTGACTCAGGCCGGACTACTGAGATCTATTTGCACGCTGCATCGGCAAATTTTAGATCAACGAACCTTTCGACGTCAATCAAAACGCCTATGTCCATTTGATCGTGCATATATCGTTGAATCTTGTCAAGGTCCTCAAGCACCGGGTACAGGTCATTCATTGTTATCCCTTGAGGTTCGTTAAGGACCTTATCCAGAACGGATGTGGTCAAGCCCAATTCTTTTTTGGGATCCAAGAAAGCAACAGCAATTTCAGCAGCCTTTTTTTTGTTTTGCTCGATGAACTTCCCAGCCTGAACAAGCAAAGAGGTAAACTCATACACGGCACCGGGATATTGTGAAATAAACTCATCCCGCATGGCAACGACGCAGCAGGGATGGTTTTTCCAGAGCGATGCAGAGAGGAACTGAAACTCTGCAATCCCCTTTGCAATAGCATTCGAACCGATCGGTTCGGCCACAATAAAGCCTGCGACTTCTTCATTCTCCTTCATTATACCGGGCATCTTTACTGGCGGCACGACTTCAAAACGGACATTAATGGCCTTCTTTCCAGGGACTCCCGGCTTCAACCCCAAGTCGGTCAAGAATTTGTGTGCCAACATATTATGGACAGACATTTTATGGGGGATGTCTATTACCTTATATTTGAAGAAGTCTTTCAATGATTCATAATTATTGATTTCATCCTTGTTTGAACGCACAAAAATGCTGCCGTTTTTGTGAGCCAGCAGTACTAGTTTTATGGGTGCACCAAATCCAAAGAGATCCATTGCAATAGGGGCCAGAATGAAAGCGGCATCAACGTTTCCCTTTTCCAGAGATTCTTGAATCGGGTTCCAGCCGGGCATGCATAGAGTCTCCAGGTCAAAATATTTGGGACTAACCTCTCCTGTTTGTATTTGATGCCTTAGAACTCCGAGCGCAAGGTGATCGGTAATCTGAATATGCCCCACTCTCATTTGAACCTTCCCGTGAATCAACCTTGGCTCGCGCTTTTCTTCCGCGACCTCGTCTTTTAGGCCCAGAGTCTCATCGATTTTTGCCTTGAGTTCTTCAGTGTCAAAGGGCTTTGCAATATGGTTATTTGCCCCCTCCTTTTTGCCACGCTCTTGTTGAGACTTATCGCCCTGTGCTGTTGCCAGTATGAAAGGGATGTTCTCACATTTCTCATTATGACGGACCCATTTCAGAAAGTCCAACCCGTCCTTGTTCGGCATATTCCAGTCGCTGATTATCAGATCTATATTATGCTCTTGAAGCTTCTCGATTCCATCAACGCCATCCACAGCGGAAACGATGTTATCAAAACCAAGTTTGTTTAGCATCTGTTTGAACATCGCCCGCATGGTTCCGGAATCATCTACAACCAGGATTGTCATTTGCTTATCAAGTGACATTTTCGTGCTCCTTGTTCTTGAGAAAAAGTGAACGAAATGTTGTCATCAAGGTCTACCGGCTGTCTATTCGTGCAAGTATCCTGCCAATTTGATATGAGACAGGCTTGTTTGTTGAGTGCACGTAATTGCGCATCGAGGCTCAGGTTGACAAGACCCCGGGGTTCATCTATCGTCCCAATGGTTGTTGAGAAGTTGCGCGTTTAAGTGATAACTATGCGTTTAACGAAAGATAATACGGCCTTATTGGAAATTGATGGGCTATGCAAAGAATTCGGCGGCCTCTTGGCCATCAAGACTCTCTCTTTTGCCGTGGATTCAGGGTTGATCAAGTCCGTCATTGGTCCAAACGGCGCTGGAAAGACCACGCTGTTTAAGATGATTACCGGTCTTCTTGATCCCACAAGGGGCGAGGTCCGGTTGAAGGGGCGGCCCATAAACGGTCTGAATCCGTATCAGATCGCAGCTCAAGGTGTTTCGAGTACATTTCAAACCGTGGAGCTTTTTGGCGAGATGACGGTGCTTGAAAATGTGATGGTAGGACGCCATGTGAGGACTCGATCAGAGTTCTTTGCTGCTGGCTTTCGCCTCAAAAGAATGCGACAGGAGGAAGACAATATAAGGCAAGCTGCCCTGGAGCGCCTCGAATTCGCAGGGCTGCTTGAGAAAAAAAACATGAAGGCAGACAACCTTCCGCTGGGCGACCAGAAGCTCCTAGAGATTGCAAGGGCTCTGGCAACCGACCCCGAACTGCTTCTCCTGGATGAGCCAGCAGGAGGCCTTAACGATCGTGAAACGGAGTATCTGGCAGAACGAATCTGCGCCATCCGGGATCAGGGCATCACCGTGTTGCTCGTAGAACATGACATGAATCTTGTCATGAACATATCTGACGAGATCGTGGTTATTAACTACGGCCAGAAGATAGCGGAGGGCCACCCTCATGCCATCAAGGACAACCAGGATGTCATTGATGCCTATCTGGGAGAAGCTATAGACTATTCTGACCTGAGAAGGGCTACCGGATCAAGATTCACGTAGTAGTATCGGAGTACTGGAGTGATGGAGCAATGGTGAACCTGTCAACGGTTAATCGATTTGTAAGCCTGGATTTCCAACAAGACTTTTGGTATGAAAGTAATATAGTTACTGTGGATTTTCGTATGAATATGGAGGGTACTTATGCATCCCCTGTTGACTGAAGAGACAGGCAAGAAACTTCTCCTTTTGGGAAATGAGGCCATTGTTAGAGGTGCTCTTGAGGCTGGCCTGGGCTTTGCCACGACCTATCCGGGCACACCGTCATCTGAGATAGGAGACAACTTTTTCCGCATAGCTGCCGAATCAGAGCTTTACTTTGAGTATTCTACCAATGAAAAGGTGGCCCTGGAGACGGCTGCAGGCGCTGCTGTGTCTGGCGTGCGGACAATGTGCAGTATGAAACACGTGGGCCTTAATGTGGCTGCCGATCCATTGATGACATTGGCCTATGTTGGTGTGCGGGGAGGCATGGTTATCGTTACGGCCGACGACCCGTCGATGTTTTCAAGCCAGAATGAGCAGGATAGTCGGATCTACGGCAGATTGTCCAGCCTGCCGATGCTGGAACCCGCATCCGCCCAAGAGGCCAAAGAGATGACCAAGGCGGCCTTTGAAATTTCAGAAGCCCTTGAGCTGCCAGTGCTGCTTCGGACCACCACACGGTTGAGCCATTATCGCGGCATTGTCACAACGGCCCCACTGAGGCCCCCGAAGACCAAAGGTGCTTTTGAGAAGAACAGTGCTCGATTTGTCACTGTACCGGCAAATGCCAGGGTCCGCCACAAGGTGCTTCTTGATCAGGCGGAAAAGGCTCGGGACATGGCCTGCCAATCGACTTTTAATACAGTGACCGGCGAAGGCTCGTGGGGCATTGCCACAAGCGGAATGGCCTATAACTACGTGGCTGATGCCATCAAAGATCTTCGGATTGAGGACAAGGTCAGGGTGCTGAAGCTCGGTTTCACATACCCATTTCCTGAAAAGCTTGCACTAGACTTTATCAAATCGGTGGAAAAGATCCTCGTTGTGGAGGAACTGGAGCCTCTGTTAGAGGATAGTCTTAGGGTTACAGCCCAGACCAACGGTCTTGTCACACCTATTGCCGGAAAAAGGCCAGATCTCTTTTCACGTCTATATGAATACAACCCCGGCATGGTGCGTGAGGTCATAGCGCGGTTTTTCGGCGTTCACTATACCCTGCCAGAACCCGTCGACGTAGAGAAGAACCCGGAGCCCATTCAGGTTCCTATGCGGCCTCCGAACCTGTGTGCGGGTTGTCCCCATCGGGCAGCCTATTATGCAGTCAACAGCGTGCTGAAAGAGACCAAGGCCGAAGCCATCTTTCCCACAGATATCGGGTGTTACACCCTGGGAATTCTGCCCCCCTTGCAGACAGCGGACTTTCTTATTTGCATGGGGTCCAGTGTCACTTCAGCGGCCGGCATTTCCAGAGTAACAGGCAACAAGGTGATTGCGTTTATCGGCGACTCAACGTTTTTTCACTCGGGTATCACAGGGCTGATCAATGCCGTGCACAACCAACACAACTTCATTATCGTAATCCTCGACAACGGCACAACAGCCATGACCGGCCACCAACCTCATCCTGGCGCGGATATCACGCTGCCCGGATGGGACAAGCCCTCTATTTCCATTGAGGCCATTGTCAGGGCCTGTGGCGTTGAGCAGGTGGCAGTAGTCAACCCGAACAACCTGTCCAAGACCAAGAAGGCGATCCAGGAGGCCCTGGAGTCAAACCAGCTTTCCGTCATTGTAGCCAAGGCCCCGTGTCCTCTATACGAGAGGCGGGTCCTTGGGAAGAAATCAAAACGGGCGTTCGTGGTAGGTCCTGAGTGCAATACGGAGTGCACGGAATGCATTGACACTTTCGGGTGTCCTGCCCTTTACAAGAATCCGGCTCCTGATGCCAAGACAACCATGATCATTGACGAACAGCTTTGTATCGGTTGCGGGGTATGTATCCAGTTTTGCAAGAAGATCAGGCCAAAAAAGATTTAGGGCAGTGATCAGGTGTTGCGACATTGATGCCTGAGAAACACCGTTTGATTAGTTGAATTGGTTTAATTAAATGGAAGGTTTAGTAAAACGGAGCGATCGAATGTACAATTATCGTATATGTTTCACGGGCGTTGGCGGGCAGGGAACTCTTCTGGCCACCAAGGTTATGGCCGAAGCTGCAATTTACGCGGGTCATAATGTCCTGGCCAGCGAGGTCCATGGTATGGCCCAGCGGGGCGGAGTAGTAGAATCGACCGTGATGATCGGCGATATAAAAAGCCCGATCATTTCGGACGGCGAGGCAGATGTTCTTCTCGGATTTGAACCGGTGGAGACTTATCGGGCTTTGCGGAGATGTTCGGCCGACTCCGTGGTCATTTCTAATAGCGTACCGGTGACCCCTTTCAGTGTGGCTATTGGGAAAGGCGCTTACCCTGATGTTGAGAAGCTCTTTGCCTTTGTCCGGAGCTGCGTGAAGAAGCTGATTACGTTAAATGCACAGGCCTTGGCGCAGCAAGCCGGGTCTGCGCTGTCAGCCAACGTGGTGATGATTGGCGCTCTGGCCAGCAGCGGAGCCTTGCCGGTTCCCAGAGAAGCCTTTGAGGAGACTATCCGCACCAAGACAAAGGAGAAGTTTGTGGAGGCAAATTTGCGGGCCTTTGGCATGGGTTTTGGGACATCGTGAAACGCATTCGAAATTTCAGCATCATTGCTCACATAAACCACGGCAAATCGACCCTTTCCGACCGTCTCATCCAGGCCACCGGCATCATCTCGGACCGAGATTTCAAAGAGCAGATCCTTGATACAATGGACATTGAGAGGGAGCGGGGTATTACGATCAAAAGCCAGGCCGTCTCCCTGCCTTACACTGCCGAAGATGGCTACACTTACACCTTGAACCTTATCGACACACCCGGTCACGTGGATTTCACCTACGAGGTTTCCAGGTCCCTTGCATCCTGTGAAGGGGTCCTCATCCTGGTGGATGCGAGCCAGGGGGTGGAGGCCCAAACGGTGGCGAACCTTTATATGGCCATGGACCATGATCTTGAGATTATCCCGGTGATCAACAAGATCGATCTTCCGGCCGCTGACGTGGATTGGGTCAGACAGCAGATCGAAGACGATCTTGGACTGGACTCGGCAGGGGCAATACTCGCTTCGGCCAAAGAAGGGATCGGGGTTGACGAGGTCCTGGAAGCGATTGTT
>DAOUWN010000017.1 GCA_030667105.1 Deltaproteobacteria bacterium | reverse complement strand
GCTTTCGCCGGAATGACAAAAAATACATTTTTTGACTTTTTACGAGTTCATCAAGTTTATCCGGACGAAAAATTTTATAATAGTGTCTGATGGCGAACCTTGTCAAAAGAAAAGCAGGCCGTCCCGTTTGCCTTTTCAGGGGACATCTGGTAAGAAAATTCAGAATGATCCGGACTGGAAGGAAGCTATGAAAGAGTCAGAAATCATTTGGAAACCTACCAAGCAATATGTTGAAGGGTCCAATGTGAAGGGCTTCATGGGGCAATGGGGAATCAGGACGTACAAAGAACTGTATCAGAAGTCCGTAAAGGACATTAAATGGTTCTGGCCCGCCGCTATCGACTATTTGGGCGTCCACTGGCACAGGAAATACGACACGGTCCTGGATCTGGACGGTTCCAGATCCTTTGAGAGAGCGCGCTGGTTTGTGGGAGGCAAGCTCAGCATTGCTTATAATTGTCTGGACCGCCATGCCGTGGACCCTTGTTCAAAAAATCGCCTGGCTTTTATCTGGGAGGCCGAAGACGGCACGGTGGAAAAATGGACCTACCTGGATCTTCATGTGGCCGCCAACCAGTGTGCCAATGCCCTCAAGTCCCTGGGTGTGAAGAAAGGCGTGGCGGTTGGTCTGTATATGCCTATGATCCCGGAACTTATCGTGGCCTTCTGGGCCTGCATGAAATTGGGGGCGCCCATCATTCCCATATTTTCAGGTTTTGGGGCAAAACCCCTGGGTGTGAGGCTGGCAGACGCCAAGGCAAGGGTTCTCCTGACCGCAGACGTTGGTTTCTACAAGAAAAAACCCGTTGCTCTTAAGGCGACGTGTGACAAAGCCGCCAAAGGTGTACCGGGTCTCCGTCACGTCGTCGTGGTCAGGCGGCAGAAAGACGACAAGATCCCCTGGGTGAAAGGCCGCGACATATGGTGGCACGATCTGGTGCCAAAGCAATCCTCAGAGTTTGAAACTGCTGTCCTTGATGCCGAAGACCTTGCCATGATTCTTTATTCGTCCGGCACCACGGGCAAGCCAACAGGAACGCTCCATCGCGTTGGGGGCGTCTTGGCGCAGGTTGTCAAGGAGCTGGGTTTTTACTTTGACGTGAAACCTGACGCCAGATTTTTTTGGATCACGAACATCGGTTGGATGATGGGACCGTGGGAAGTCATAGGGGTCCAGCATTTTGGAGGTTGCTACCTAATATATGACGGGAATCCCCTGTATCCGAATCACGAGCGGGTCCTTGACATGGTCACACGCCACAGGCTCACGCACCTGGGCCTTTCTCCCACTTACGGTCGAAGCTTGAAAACAAAAGGAGAGGAATGGATAAGAAAATATGACCTGTCTTCTCTGAAATTCCTCGGCTCCACAGGGGAGCCCTTTGACCCTGAAAGTTACATGTGGGTCTTTGAAAATATCGGGCAGGGTCGCGCGCCCATCATAAATATCAGCGGCGGGACAGAGATGTGTGGCTGCCTGGTCTCTCCCTCCCCCCTTACCCCGCTTAAACCCTGTTCTGTTGGGATGCCCGGGTTGGGCATGGCCATCGGGATCGCCGACGATGACGGCAAGCTGATAAGTGTGGGCAAGGGGCACCTTGTCCTGCTAAAACCGGCGCCATCGCTGACCAGGGGATTTCTTGGCGACTGGCAACGCTACATTGACACTTATTTTTCATGGGAGGCTAATCCTGATGTCTGGTACCACGGAGACTACATAAAGAGGAACAAGGACGGACAACTCACCCTCCACGGCAGGTCGGACGACACCATCAATGTGGCAGGTGTTCGCACAGGGGCTGGCGAGATTGAGTCTGCCCTCATGGACCATGAGGCCGTGAGGGAATCTGCAGTCATCGGCGTGCCTGACAAACTGAAAGGTTCTGACATTGTCTGTTTTGTGATTCTAAAGGATGAGTACGAGCCTTCTGACAGACTCAGGGATGAAATCTCCCGGCATGTGACCAGGGTGATGGGCAAAAATCTCAGGCCCAGGGCCGTTGAGATCGTGCCCGATCTTCCCAGGACGAGATCCATGAAGATTGTAAGAAAAGCCATTCGCAAGAAGTATACTGGAGAAGACCCCGGAGATCTAGCCTCGGTGGAGAATCCCGGGGCACTCGATTACATTCAAGGGCCTGAACTGAACAAAAATGCCTAAAGTGAGCTAAAATGCCTAAAGTTGAAGGGACTGAGGAACTGGGGCATTGAGGAATCAAGGGCTTGTGGGGTCTTGCCAGATTCCGCAATTTCTGAATTGCTAATGATTATGTCCAACTTTGACGGTTTCGCAGAAAGCCTCAACCACTTAGGAAACCATCACGACTGACCAGATCTTTGTTCCTGAACTTTAGGCATTTTAGCTCATTTTAGGCATTTTAGGCATTTACCTGTCATGTGCTCACAATTTCGATGTGTACACGGTTTTAGTTTGGCAATGAGGAACTACTAATATGAACCATGAACCCGTTATCGGCCTTGAAATCCATGCTCAGCTTCTTACAAAAAGCAAGATCTTTTGCAGTTGCTCCACAGAGTTTGGCGCGCCGCCCAATACCCATACCTGCCCCGTCTGTCTTGGAATGCCAGGGGTGCTTCCGGTGCTGAATCGCACAGTCGTGGATTATGCCCTTCGCATGGCACTTGCCACAAATTGTGCTGTTGCGCCCTTGAGCCGCTTTGCTCGTAAGAACTATTTCTATCCTGATCTTCCCAAAGGGTATCAGATATCCCAATACGAACTGCCCATTGCAGAGCACGGACATATTCTTATTGAGGTCAATGGAGAGACAAAACGGATCGGCATAACCCGCATCCATATGGAAGAGGATGCCGGAAAACTCATTCATGATCCCTATCGACCCGTTAGTGCGGTCGATTATAACCGCACGGGGGTTCCTCTGATCGAGATTGTGAGCGAGCCGGACATTCGTACGCCGGAAGAGGCGGGGGCCTATCTGCGACAACTCAGGGCCATCCTCAGATATTTGGAAATATGTGACGGAAATATGGAAGAGGGGAGTTTCAGGTGTGACGCCAATGTCTCTGTCCGGCCTGTGGGCGCCGATACCCTTGGAACACGTACGGAGCTCAAGAACATGAACTCCTTCAAGCATGTTGAAAATGCCCTTGCCTGTGAGATCGAGCGGCAAGGATCGCTCATTGAAGATGGCAAAGAGGTCGTGCAGGAGACTCGGCTTTGGGACCCGGCCAAAGGGATCACTGTTTCCATGCGGAGCAAAGAGGAAGCCCACGACTACCGCTATTTTCCAGATCCGGATCTGCTTCCCCTCGTCATTGATGAACAGTGGGTTGAGGAGATCCAAAGAAGCCTTCCAGAGCTTCCCGCGGCAAAGAAAAGCCGTTTTATTACAGACTATGATCTGCCTTCCTATGATGCGGAGTTACTGACCGGTTCTCGCGCGTTGGCAGATTACTTTGAAGCGTGCGTGAATCACTTTCCCGAACCAAAGACCTTAAGCAACTGGGTAATGGGAAGCCTTTTAGCCGCTTTGAATGCAGAAAACAAAACAATTGAACAAACTCCGGTCTCTCCTGAGCGTTTGGCTGAGTTGTTGCGGTTGATCGACTCCGGGGTTATCAGCGGCAAGATAGCAAAGACAGTTTTCGATGAGATGGTATCATCCGGCAACGCTCCGGAGGCCATTGTCCGCGAAAAAGGCCTCGTGCAGATAACTGATGCTGACGCAATTGCCGAGGTTATTCAACAAGTTCTGGCCGACTATCCAAAGGAGGTCTCAGACTATAAGCGGGGCAAAACCAAGTTGCTGGGCTTCTTTGTGGGCCAGGTGATGAAGGCGACCCGGGGCAAGGCAAACCCCAAGCTGGTTAATGAGATACTAAAGGAGATGTTGTGATAAGGACGATTGCCTGGAAAGATAATCACGTGATCATGATCGACCAGCGAAAGCTGCCTTTGCAGGAAAAGTATGTCGTCTGCAAGGGCTATAGCTCCGTCATCGGGGCCATAAAGGATCTTGTCATCAGGGGGGCTCCTGCCATTGGCATTGCAGCGGCCATGGGTGTTGCACTGGGGGCCTTGAGGATCCGTACCAGCAAGATGGATCAGTTCAAGGCAAAACTGGATGTCGTGTGCCGCGACATGACCGCAGCAAGGCCAACGGCTGTAAACCTTGCGTGGGCCGTAGAACGGATGAGACGTGTTGTGGCAAGAAGCAGCCACGTGGAAGTAGCGCAACTCAAGTCTCTGCTGGTTGCAGAGGCAAAAAAAATTCTCAAGGAAGACGTTGCCATCAACCGGGCCATGGGGCGCCACGGCCAGAGGCTGTTAAGCGACAGGAGTCGTGTGTTGACCCACTGCAACGCCGGGTCCCTGGCCACAGGCGGTTACGGCACTGCCCTTGGCGTTGTGAGGGCAGCCGTAGAAGCAGGAAAACGGATAGAAGTCCTGGCCGATGAGACCCGTCCTTTCTTGCAGGGGGCCCGCCTTACGGCCTGGGAACTCTTGAAGGCCGGCATACCTGTCACTGTCATTACCGACAATGCCGCCGGCTATTTCATGCAACAGGGCCAGGTGGACGCAGTGATTGTGGGAGCCGACCGCATTGCTTCTAACGGCGACCTGGCCAACAAAATCGGCACCTACATGGTAGCGGTCCTGGCCAGGACCCACAAGATCCCCTTCTACGTGGCCGCGCCTTTATCCACGATCGACTTTGCGATCAAGAGCGGAAAGGAAATTCCAATTGAGCAACGAGACGAAAATGAAGTGACCCACTTTCAGGGTAAAAGGAATACTCCCCGGGGCGTGGCAGCCCAGAGTCCTGCCTTTGACATAACCCCTCACCGCTATGTAACTGCCATTATTACCGAAAAAGGAGTAGTCGCCCCGCCCTTCAAGAGCAACCTGAGGAGGCTTGTGTCCCTCAAAGAATCTTCGTTAGAGTAAGAGTTGTAACATTTCCTTCAGCCCGGTCTTCAGAGCCGAACTCCCACTGGCCCCTCAGCGAAATGAAAAACTTGGCCGGCGGGATGAAAATCCTAACCTCCGGACCGATCGCATAAACCCTGTCATGCACGCTCGTATCCCAGCTAACTCCTGAACCCCTGTCATCTGTCACCTGCCACTGACAGTATCCGGTTAGTCCCACGTCCCAGATCTTTGCCAATGTTTTGCCTATGCCCCACTCAAAATGAAAATCATCACCGAGTCTTACATCACTCTCGTCTTTCTTGCTGTGAATTTCGTATCGGCTGAGAATCGATGCAGACCAGGTCTTCTGAGCATCAAAATAGTAGGTTCCTCCCAGTGTAATCATCCCCGTCCAGAAATCTTTGCCTGGAGAGGCGGGTTTATTCTTATCATATTCACCAGTTGGAATATAAACGGTCAGACCGAATGCTGCGTCATAACGGTCGCCGTGCCAGGATAGAAAGGACTCTAAGGCAATATCACTCAAGCCGAACTCATTGTCTTGAACTCCGGATGCCCTTATTTCAACGTCAGTATAA
This sequence comes from Deltaproteobacteria bacterium, assembly GCA_030667105.1. The sequence continues at coordinate 8,165 of DAOUWN010000017.1, read as the reverse complement.
ACTAGTGGAATTATTACGTCAGCGCCAAAATCAGCCCCCAGAATCTTCGTATTGGAAATCCAGGCAAATGTATTAATCAATAAATAGAAACTCAGGTCATAGCCGACATCCAGTGCGTCTCCATCCTTGTCCGTCAATGTGTTTGAGTTGACAAATTGGTTGTCCATACGCCAGTAGAAACCTGGTGGCGGCAACGTTGCTGCTTTAATCCCTTCACTGCCATTTGCATAATGATTACCCGTTTCACCGGCAAAAAGCATTCCTAAGGAAGTTCCCGCAAAGCCGGAAAGGCAAAACATCATAACAACCAATTTCCACACGATAAAAAACGCCTCTCTGTCAGAAAATGACAACGCAAATTCCCTTTTGGTCAGCAAGCATAAAGAATGAGGCTTTTTTGTCAATGGGGAAATCTCTTTTTTCCCTTGACAACTACAATATCTTGTGGTTTATGTACGTCCTGCCTACTACATAAGGGACAGGGTCATTGTTGGTAACCGTGAACGGGGCTCTCCGCCGTAGGCTATGGCCCGCAGGCGGGAGAACCTTGAACCTGTGAACGCTTACGATTTTTTTTGAGGACAGTTGATATGGGTAATTTGTTGGAATTTTCTCACGGTGATTATGCGTCCTGTGATCAGGCGAGGCCTGCCCGTCCGGCAGGCGGGCCGGACAGAGTAGGCCTTGAGACCACGGATATGGCCCTTTTTGTCCACACCTCTGATGAGGCAATTGACGAGTGGAACAGGCAAAAGATCGTTGATGCCCTGATCCGTGAAGCCTTTGTGGACCATGACACAGCCGAGACAATCAGCCTTGACGTGGAGAGGATGATCCTGGCCTCCGGCATCTCCACGGTAACAGCCCCGCTGATCAGGGAATTAGTAGATGCAAAGCTCATAGAACGGGGCATGGAAGAAGCCAGGAAGATGCATACCCGTCTGGGAGTTCCCCTGTATGACGCAGAGCAGATAATCATGCATCCGAACAAAGAAAACGCCAATGTCCCCCACGGACCAGAAGCGACAAATCTCACCCTGGCCGAAAGCATCAAAAAAGAATATGCCTTGCTAAACGTATTTTCACCGGAGGTTGGCGAGGCCCATATGCTAGGGGCTATCCATCTCCATGACCTGGGATTCATTGACAGGCCTTACTGTTCGGGTCAATCCCTGGAATACCTGAAAAAATTCGGCTTGAATCTGCCCAATTCCATGGCCATGGCAAAACCGGCCAGGCATGCCGAGGTCCTCCTTGCCCATATGGTCAAGTTTGCTGCAGCATTGCAAAGCAACTTCGCCGGAGCCATCGGTTGGGATGCGGTGAACCTGTTCTTTGCGCCATATCTGGAAGGACTGGACGACAGAGCCGTGGAGCAACTGGCCCAGATGATGATCTTTGAATTCTCCCAGCAGGCAGTGGCCCGGGGAGGCCAGGCCATCTTTACGGACATAAACCTGTATTGGGAAGTGCCGAAACACTTTGAAGATGTGCCGGCCATCGGCCCCGGAGGCGTGTACACGGGCAAAACCTATGCCGAATATGAAAAGCAGGCACAGCGCTTTGCCTGGAAGCTCTTTGATGTCTTCAAGCAAGGAGACGGCGCAGGGAGACCCTTTTTCTTCCCCAAACCCCTTGTTCATATTACTGAGAAGTTTTTCAAAACGCCCGGTCACGATGCCTTTCTGAATCACATCTGTGACATAGCCTCTGATAAAGGCAACACCTACTTCGTATTTGACCGGGGAAACACGGCAAAGATCTCCGAGTGTTGCCGTCTGAGTTTCAAACTGGAACGCTCTGACCTGGAAGATGCCAAAGAGCCATGGAAAATGCGATATTCCGCCCTTCAGAATGTGACCTTGAACCTGCCCAGACTGGCCTATGAGGCCAGAGGGGAGGACGCCGGGCTCTTTGCCAGGATAGGGGATTTGATCAAGGTGGCGGCCCAGGCCCATCTAGGAAAAAGAGAATTTATCGAACGCCTCCTTTCCTATAAATCCTCTGGGCCCTTGAGTCTCCTTAACATGGATCTGGACGGCACGCCCTATCTGAGGATGAAACGGGCCACTTTTCTCATCGGCATGGTGGGTCTAAACGAACTCATTCAGTACCACACAGGCCATGAGATGCATGAGTCTTCAGAGGCCATGAAGTTCGGACTCAAGGTGATTGCCCACATGAAGCTTCTGGCCGATCACTACAGCCGCAAATATGATATGCGCTTTGTGCTGGAACAGACCCCGGCAGAAAGCACGGCTTACCGCTTTGCAAAGCTTGACCTAAAACATTTTCCCGAGGCGTCATCCGGGGTAGTCAAAGGAAATCAGGAACTGGGTGAGGTTTACTACACAAACTCAACACTATTCGATGTAGGAGCGCCTGTAAACCCCATTGAACGAGTGAAGCTGGAAGGACGGTTCCATCCTTTGATCGAGGCCGGGGCATTAACCCATGTGTGGCTGGGTGAGTCAAAACCGCCGGCAGAATCCCTGGCCAATTTTGTAATCAAGACCTTCAATCAGACCAAAAACGATCAGATCGCCTTTTCCCCTGAATTCACCAGTTGTAAGGCCTGCAGGAGAGTGGGCCGCGGGCTTCATGAATCCTGCTCCTACTGCGGGAGCCGTGACGTGGACGGCATCACCCGCATCACAGGCTATTTCACCACGATCTCAAGCTGGAACAAGGGAAAGCTGGGCGAACTCAAGCATCGTTATAAGAATCAAGGCCACTTCATTAGTCATTAAGGAGGCAACCATGACCCTTTTTACGAAAAGTCTTTGCAGCGCCTGTCAGGAAGTCAAAAAGGGGTTTGACCTGAAGGCCATGGGGGTTAAAGTGGATGAACTCGGACCCGACAACCCCGATGCCCTGGCCCATCTGGCCTGGCACGAGTTGGTGGAAATCGCCGAAAAAAACCTTCCGATCCTTGTGCTGAACGACTCCTCAGCGATTACGGACGTGGAAGGAATAAGGACTTGCCTTGAACGGTTGATGCCTGATGCCGGATGCCTGATGCCGGATGCGAGATATTCGGTTGCGTGAGGTTCGGATTTGCGTAAAGGCACGTACAAGGATTTGGAAATATTTCAGTTGGCACATGCTTTGGCAGTTGATTGCCATAAAGTCTCTCTAATGCAGTTGAACAGCGCCATAGGACTTCCTGGCCAAGCATCAGGCATCGGGTATCATGCATCCGGCATCGTCTGTAATAAAAGGCTTCATTGAGACCTCCTTTTTGGATTGGCCGGGTCAAATCTGTGCTGTTATCTTTTTGCCTTATTGTAACCTCAGGTGCCCTTACTGCCACAACCACGAGCTTGTTCTAAAGCCGGACACCCTGGAAACCATTCCTCTTGACACGATACTCGAACAGCTGTAGCCCCAAAAGGACTGGATTGACGGCATCTGCGTCACAGGTGGGGAACCCGCCATACACAGGGGCCTGCCTTCCCTCCTGGGAACAATCCGTGATGCCGGCTTCAGGACAAAGCTTGATACCAACGGCACCCAGCCCGAAACCCTCCATGATCTGATTGCCGAAAAACTTGTAGACCATGTGGCCATGGACATAAAGGCCCCTCTGGATGACGCCGCATACTCGCGTTGTGCCGGGGTGTACGTGCCGACGAGTATCATCAAAAAATCGATCCATGTAATCTTGTCCACCGGCATTACGTCCACGTTTCGCTGCACCGTAACCCCCACGCTTCTTGCCGAAGAAGATATCTATCGTTTGGCAGAAGAGCTTAAGGATCTTCGATCGGAATTCAGTTCCGAACCCGAGACAGCTCCATCGCTTACCCTTCAAAACTTCAATCCCGCCGACCCCATGGAACCCGCCCTAAAAGAGGTAACGCCCTTTGACGACGATACCCTTTCGCGCATACAGGAGAAGGTCGACCAAATCCTCTCCTAAGTGTGTCGCGATGATCGTCTTCGTTCAACCGGAGTTAGATCTTGACAACTATTTTGCGATTGGAAGTGCGAGAGCAGCAGACTCCGGAATCGAATAGACAAGGATGGTGTTGCCAATCTCGGCCTTGGGCTCATATGCATGAAGCCATTTGAAGGTACCCGGCTTGATGAATAAGGGCTTAGAACCGTATGTGATAAGGTATGGCAACCCGTACAGATAATTGGCGCTCACGGCAATGTATCCGGGCTCCGGACGCTCTCCCACAAGATGATAGGCTATCCCGTAGATCTGTGGGTCCACGTGACCAAAGTAGGCCAAGCCTACCTCTTCTATGCCCTCCTTTTCCATGTAAACCTTCAATCGCTTTAGGTCCTGACCCCAGTCGAGATTTGAGTCCAAGAGATGAGAATGGCCCTTGCTTGGCCCGCCCGCCCATGCATTGAAATAGGCCAGGTAGTCAGGAAATACTGACACAGAAGAGATCACGTACGTGACCACGAGCGCCCCTCCAATCCAGCGTGCCGCTGGTTTTTGAAGACTGAGCTGACCCAGTTGGCCGAGCCAGACAAACAGAAATGGAAATGCGGGCAGGAGATATCGCAGTCCCACATTGATCTCACTAAAAAATGAAAAGATCGCGACCATTACAAACACAGGAACAATCAGAAATGCCTCGTCCACAACTATCTGCCTTCGCTTCAGCGCATACCAGATAGAAATCAAGATGCAAATATGCAACGGAATCGGTGTCTTCACAATAAAGGCGTACAGAAAATAGTACCACCATCCTCGGTTAGAGAGCTTTCCTCTCAGATAGTTCAGGAAAACCCCCTGTTCCGCGTCGACCTTCTGCTGGTCAAACCCCTGTACGTATGCAGCCGGAAGTGGGATTGGAATCCTGTTAATGGGAAAACGGTCCAGTGTACTGTACAATTGACTTCCATGAGGTATGGAACTTAATGTCTTGAAGCTCCCCTTAAATCCGTAGCCGAGATTCACAACAAAGCCGGCAATCACGATAATCAGCAAAAGGCGCAGACCGCCATCCATGATGCGTTTCAGGAAAAGAGGTTGCCGTTCGTCAACAGCAGAAAGGCTCGCGCTGTTTTCTCTCGCTCTGCCACGCCAGCAGGTTAAGAACAGAAGCAGTCCGAATATAGGAAGAAGCAATAGGGCAGTATATTTGCTCAGCAAGGCAAGACCTAACGACACACCGGCTACAACCCATGCCCATTGCCTCTTAAGACAGCAGTGCCTCCAGTAGTAATATGCGGCGATAAACATAAAACAGGCACACCCCACGTCTGTAGTCACGAGGCGTGAATGAGCCAGGATATTCGGGCTGAACGCATAAAGGATCAGGCTGAGGATGCCCCCTTTGAGGCCATATAGTTCCCGGGCCCAGCAGAACACGTAAAACCCGAGAAGGAGCCCTAAGAGTACGACGGGGATTCTTCCAACAAAAAATATAGTGTCGTACGAATCCGCATTTTCCCTCATAAAATACGTGCCAAATATCCATGGACGCCAATCCCCTCTGTCCGCATAGGAGCGTGCTGGGTCCATTGAAATGTCCATTGTCAAAAGGGGAAGGGAACACAAAAGCTTGATCAAAGGCGGGTTCTTCCCGTAGAGAGAGAAATCCCCTGTCTTCCAGTAGTAATATCCAGCAGGCAGGTGAGCAAACTCATCCACTGTTGGAGATTTTACCCTGAGGCTCAAGAAACACATCAGGCCCATGATGACCAGCATGGCAGGAACAGCCAGCGCGGTTTTGTTTCTCACCGGCTCACCTCAAGCTCTCCAGGTCGTTATCAACGCGTGCTTTCTTTTCGTAATCCGCGTTCAACTCAATAGCTCTCTCAAGAGTCACGCGCGCATCTTCAATCCGGCCGCTTCTCGCATAGGCGCAGGCGAGGTTGTAATGGGCGGGGCCGGACTCCGGCTGAATACCGATTGCCCTCTCATAAACCCTGATCGCCTCACGATACCGGCCCATGCTATGAAAGACGATCCCCTTTCCAATAAGGGCCTCTGCAAGGTCAGGACGCAAGGCCAAGGCTCTGTCAAAGGATTGGAGGGCCTCGTTGAACCGGCCCAAATGGATATAGCTCTTCCCCAGGTTGTCATAGGCCATAAGCAATTCAGGGTCTGCCTTCAAGGCTTTCTTATAGGCAGTCACTGCCTTTTCAAACATGGCCTGCTTAGCCAGGGCGTTGCCCATGTTGTAAAGAGCCGGGGCATAACCACGATCTATCTTAAGGGCCTTCTCAAAATGACCAAGGGCTGTTTCGTAGTCACCAGCTTCAGTGGCAATGATGCCAAGTTCAGTGTAGGGAGCCTTGAAGGTTCCGGCTTCGTCTATTACCTTGCAGTTGACGGCAAATGCCAATATCGCAACGGGAATGAGACCAAGGGCTACGGACTTATAGCTTTTTGACCGGAGGGCTTGGTCTGCTTGAGCGAGCGCGTAGGCGGCAAAGATAATCAAGACCGGGACAATGGGCAGGCGATAGCGTGACGCCATGTGAAACGGCACGATAGAGACCATGTAGCCGAATATGAAGATAATAAAGAGCCACGTGCCAGGGCTTTTTCTGGCCAGCAAGAGCCCTAACAGACCGAGGGGAGCCACAAAGCCGAAACCCAGAAAGAGGATCGGAAGGATCGGCACCTTCTGTCGGAAGAAATAGTAGTTGTAGTTGTCAGGAATTTCAAAACGGTTCCAGAACATGGCTGTTTTAGTGAAAAGAAGCCTCAATGCCTTTTCCGGATGGGCCATGACAAAAGAGATCCCTTCTTTGAACCAGAAGCTCGAAATCTCAGAAGGCTTCATGTGTTTGCGACCTGTTCTGCGCAGGGCCTCGGCCCTGAAATCAGCCTCTTCATACTTGGGATTCAGACGAATCCGCTCCGGGTTTTCAAAAAAGCCGCTGGCTCTGGGATTGTTGCCGATATAAAAATTCTGGCCTCCCTGCGAAGTCGTGAGCACAAAATCATGGCCAACCACGTAGTTTCGTACGGTCACAGGGAGAATGACAATAACCGCTCCGGCAACCAAGGCCCCGATGGCTCCAAGAATCGTACGAAGCGGATATGACTTCAGGACGATAACCATCCACGCAATGATCAACGGAAGCAGCAAAATAAGATTCCCCCGTGTCAACACAGAACATCCCAGGGCAATTCCGGACAGGAACCAGCGGCGCCATACAGGCCTTTCAAGGCTGCAAACCAGGCCGAAAAGGGCAAGGTCTGTCAGAAAAACGCTAATTCCGTCTTTTCCAATGGCCCCCTCGTAAAAGACAAGAATACCGTAAAAGAAGACCAGCGCCCCGCACCAGATGGCCGTCCTGCGGCCAAAGAGTTTTTGTGCCGCCCAGGAAACAATAACGCAGTTGAACGCCCCCAGGATCAGTTGGACAAGCCTGACAAGGTTCAGGTTATGCCCGAAGATCTTGTATAGAACAGCCTGAAGGTATGGATAGAGGGGGGCCTGATAGAATACCGCGTCTCCTAACCAGTTGCCCTTTGCAATGGTCTGCGCCATGCGATCATAGGAGGCCGCATCCAGGCCCAGGTGGGCGGTAAAGGGAAGAGGCTGAAGTTGAGCAAGATAGATCAGACGCACCAGGACCGCTCCCGCAAAGAGCATCACGGCCATCTGACGGCCGGACAAGTGATAAAATCGCTTCGCGATTTTATACGACGCGGCTTTGCCGCTTGAAAACAGGAAGCTCACAAAGAGGGACCTTCAAAGGCTCCCCCCTTTCGTAAAGGGGGGCCGGGAGGGATTTTGTAGGGCATCAGGTTCATGAATTGATCCTTAAGTCAACAGTATTGAGAGTTAAGGTGGGGGTGAAAAAGAAGCGGGTGTTTGTTTCCACTTACGGTATCGAAACAGGGTCCATATGGCGACCAGGCCGTCTGTCCATCGGATCTTTTTGCCTTCCTTCATGGAGCGAGGAGCGTAAGAGATAGGCGTTTCCGTGATCTTCTCGCCAAGGCGGCTCACCTTGGCCGTCACCTCCGGGCAAAACCCAAAGCCGCGGGACTCAAGCTCCAGGCTCTTTAAGAGGCCTGCGTCAAACACCTTGTAGCATGTGGGTTCATCCGTAATGTTGATCCCATAGATCAGATTTGTCAGAAATGAAAGAAATCGGCCGCCCCAGTAGTACCTGTGATAAGATCGCTCATCGCTCCCCAAAATGCGAGAGCCGTAAACAACTCGTGTCTTCTTGTC
>DAOUWN010000106.1 GCA_030667105.1 Deltaproteobacteria bacterium | reverse complement strand
CGTTAAGATGACAACAGATGAAATAATGGCTCTCACAAGAGGAGACAAATGAAAGGCGTTCTAGTTGATTCGAATGTCATTCTGGATGTTTTTCTTAATGACTTGAAATGGGCTGATTGGTCTGAATTTAAATTAGAGGAATACAGCGACCATAAATCATTATATACCAATTCAATAATCTATTCTGAAATATCGATTGGGTTTAAGTTAATAGAGGGTTTGGAGTCTGCAATTAGCAAGGCTGGTTTCCAACTGTAAAATTAATTGCACCATAAACTTAACAAGCATCGAACATCGGGTTGTTCAGGATGTGCGGAAAAGACGCCCGCACATCAGATAACCCGGCCGTTCGGCTTTCAAATACAAATCAATTACCAAAGAAAGGTTTGGGTATGGCTAAAAAAAAGACCACGAAAAACTCACTGGGTGTTGACAAGGGGTTGGTGGCAATGTTTCTCAAGATGTCTCCAGAGGAACGCTTACAGGCCAATGATAACGCGGCACGAACTATTCAGGAGTTAAGAGATGCCTACAAGCAGCAAAGAAACGACCGGTCCGGACCTAAGCGCAGTACTTGAGGGGCTCATAAAAGCTGACGTCAACTTTATCCTGGTCGGTGGTCTTGCTGCCGTTGTGCAGGGCGCACCCGTTACTACGATGGATGTCGACATCGTCCATGACCGGTCTTCAGAAAATATTATCAAACTGCTTGCATTTCTCAAGTCAATTGGCGCATTTCATCGTCGCCTAGACGACAAGGTAATTGAACCAACGGAACGGGATATTTCAGGAGAAGGCCATGCTCTATTTTCGACCCAGTTGGGCCCCCTAGACGTCCTTGCTGTGATTGAGGAAGGGAAAACCTATGATGACCTACTTGAACACACAGTGGACGTTAGATTTAGAGGCCACACGATTAAGGTTCTCGATCTTAAGATGATGATCGAACTCAAGAGAGCCTCAAGAGACCCCAAAGACAAACAGCGGCTCCCAGTTCTGGAAGAAACACTGCGACAACTGCAGGAAGAGAATGGCTCCGGCTTGGGAGCAGGAAGAACTAGCGACAAAAACAACGATGATGCATAGTCGCACCGCCGAACAATCGGTTGAAGAAGGATTGGCAAATCCGCTGCGCTTCTTTGCCATCCGCTTATGCGGAGCGTTATCCGTAAGAACAGAACTAAATAGATGCCTCTGATTGTTTGGACTGGATAGCGTTCTGTGCTGCATGAACGAGAAATGAAGATCTCGACATACCGCGTTTTTTTGCCGCGGCGTCAATCTGCTTAAGAGTCATTTCGGGAACAGTAATATTTACCCTGACGGTTCGGGGCGCTGTATCCGGAACGTCAACAACCAGATAGGCCGCAGCATCAGCGAAATCGGAATCAGCCATGATTTCTTCAAGCTTTGAAGGGGCTGGCAGTTGCTCGCCGTCTTCAATCATGCCCTGAATATGGAGGGCGAGAGCTTCTTGGGCCATGTCCTTGGCCTCGTCGATGTTTTTGCCGGCTGTGATGCAGCCCGGGAAGTCTGGAAACGACACGCCGAAGTCGCTCTTAGGGTCTTTGTGTACGATCGCGATGTAGTTTGCCATGGTTACACCTCAGTTGAATCTGATTCCCGACTGACGCTCGATACTTTTCAACGTGCCAACCGGTATGTCCTTTTTCGGGTGTGGAACGGTAACACATCCCTTTTTATCTGGATGCCGAAATTGAGAATGGGAGCCGACTTTCGCGACTTCGCGCCAACCATTTTGTTTGAGAATCTTGATAATTGTTCGGCTATCCATGGTGTGTATTTATACACATTTTTGTAGGATATGTCAAAACAAAAAATCAGCGGATAACAAGCCGCTGCACAAGGATTCGGCCCGCTTCGCGGCCCCCACCTGTGAGCAGCGGGGTTTAGGGGTTAAGCGGCGCTAATGGTCGAATAGGAGGTGAAATGACTAAGAAGGAATTCTTAAAAGCTGTATCTAACGGCGATGAAGATATTATTCAGATCTTCCTTGATGCACTATCATCGGCCAGTGTGGACTATTGCGTGATTGGCGGGCTTGCAGTAAATGCCTATGCGGAGCCTGTTGTAAGTCTTGATCTTGATATTGTAGTAGCCACAGATGACATTGAAACAACCTGCAATGCCGTTGAAACCCATTTTAGAATTGAACGGTTTGCCCATAGCATAAACCTTAGTAGCAGCAAATCTGACTTGAGAATACAGCTTCAGATGGATCCAAGGTATCAGGATTTCATTGCCAGGGCAAAAAACCACTCTGTGTTGGGCTATGAGATGAAAGTTGCAAGTGTTGAAGATGTTCTACGAGGCAAGGTTTGGGCATATTCAGACGAGCAACGGCGCAAGAGCAAACGGCAGAAGGATCTGGCTGACATTTTTCGGTTGATAGAGGAATATCCCTATTTGTCAGACCAACTGCCTGTTTCGATACGCAAGCTAATTGAATAGAAAAGCGCTAACACAAAATGCAGGGCCAGATAGATCTTTTCATACTTTTTCCCACTATTTCTTGGACTTCTGCGGTCTTCTGAGATCGACTCTTCCCAACACCTCGACCTTCACAATATTATCTTCCAGAGTCACTCTGCCATTCTTCAGGGCTGCATCGAGTTCCTTCTTACTGAATATATCAATGACAATGTCATCTTCATTTTCGGCTTTGCCTCTCAGCAATACGTACCTCTTTGTCCCCTTCACCATTTTAGCCATCGATACTTCCCTTCTTAGCTGGTGCCCGTCTTTTTGAGAATGGAAACTAGCTCACGTAACGACTCCTGTTGTCGGAGGTTACTGTGGCCTGGATGTTTCCAGCACAGTATCAAAGAAATCTTCCATGATTTCAAGCTGTTCATATTGATCCTTTGCGATGGCGCACCGTATGTTCAAGTGGCACCATCTCAGACAAATAGTGTCGTGGGGGTCAAAATTGCCGAAGCAATCGAACCTCTTTTTCAGGACCTTTGGACTCAGTACTGGTTTTGTCATCACAACCTCAGTAGAGTAGCCAACTTTTCGTGAACATGGCCGTTCGTGGCCAGGATTTCCTTTTTTTCAATGGAGTACGGTTCATTTGAGAAGTCAGAAATCGTTGCTCCGGCTTCTTGGGCGATGACCACGCCGGCCGCCGTATCCCAAGGGGCCAGGTTTTGTTCCCAGAAACCTTCAAATCGACCGCAGGCCACATAGCAAAGATCCAGTGCGGCCGAGCCTAGCCGGCGAATTCCCTGTGCAGCCATGAGGCATCGCTCAAACCGCTGCATAAGGGGGTCTATAACGGGCTTCAACTCATAGGGAAAACCTGTGACCAGGAGACTCTCGCCAAGATTGTCAGCGCTGGAAACCTGGATAGCCCGGCCATTGAGAGTCGCCCCCCGGCCTCGTATCCCACAAAAAAGTTCCTCGGTGACAGGATTTAGGACCAATCCAAAGACGAGTTCTTCCTCATAGGCGAAAGCAATAGAGACAGTGAATTCAGGCAGGCCATGAGCGAAATTCGTGGTGCCGTCCAGGGGGTCAATAATCCATCTGCAAGAGTCTGTCCCGAACGTTATGCCACTTTCCTCAGCAAGGATGCTGTGCTCAGGGAAGGCGGTCCGAATAAGCTGGGTAATAGCCTTTTCAGAGGCCAAGTCAGCCTCAGTGACCAGGTCTGTTGCCCCCTTTTTTTCTACGGTGTGGGTTTTTCCCCAGTAATTGCAAAGGATCTCGCCGGCCCTTGCTCCAGCGGCGAGGCCTACATCCCGTATTCTCTGAACATCCACATATTATTTAATATCAAATTCTGCCATAATGTCAACTTCAATATCAGACAACCGTAAATGGATTGACATCTTAATGCTTGTTCGTTAACTTACCTAAAATACGAATATTTGTGAAACAATTTTGATAGGTTAAGAATGTCAGAGACCCTTGAAGGCCAACTGGATCGGATTGTCTATTTCAATGATGACAGTCTGTACACAGTAGCAAGGTTGAAGGTCAAAGGAAATCCGGATTTGGTGACTGTGGTGGGCCAGTTGGGAGGGGTCTCCCCAGGCGAGGTGTTGGAACTTTCAGGTGTCTGGGAGATCCATCCCAAGTATGGACAGCAGTTTAAGGCTAGCGCTTGCAGTGTGAGCCTTCCTGCCAAAGTACATGGGATTGAGAAGTATTTGGGATCAGGGCTCATTCGAGGAATCGGTCCTGAGATGGCCAAGAGATTGGTGAAGCGGTTCGGTGACAAGACCCTGGAGGTCATTGAACATCGTCCCGAGAAACTCATGGGCATAGAAGGGATTGGCAAGAAGCGGCTTGAGATGATCCGCAAGGCCTGGGAAGATCAAAGAGAGATCCGCGACGTCATGATTTTTCTTCAGGGACATGGGGTGAGTGCAGGCTACAGCGCCAAGATATTTAAGCAATACGGCCAAAATGCTATCCGTGTTGTGCGGAAAAATCCTTATCGACTGACAACAGACATATTTGGCATCGGCTTTATCATTGCTGACGGTATTGCGGGCAAAGTTGGTGTTCCGAAAGACTCACTGATACGGGCAGAAGCCGGCATCCTCCATGTGTTGGAAAAGATGTCTGAGGACGGCCATGTCTATGGAGCGTACGACGATGTGATGAAACGGTCACGAGATCTACTTGAGACAGGCCATGGTGTCCTCGAGAGCGCTTTTGACAACCTGGTTTCATCAAAGCGCATTGTAGTTGAGGATCTTGGGAATCAGGATGGCGATGCCGGCAAAAGTGAGAAGGCTGTTTATATTAAGGCTTTTCACACTGTTGAGAGGGGTCTGGCAAACCGACTCAAGGCCCTCCTTTCCGTGCCTGTCAAATCCCTTAAGACGGATGATAAGGGGATCAGAAGGCTTCTGCAAAAGAGACTGGCCATTCTCCTTTCCGAAGGGCAGTGGTCTGCTCTTGAGACGACGCTTTCATCCAAGGTGTCTATCGTGACAGGCGGACCCGGAACTGGCAAAACGACCTTGGTGAGAGCGATTATAGCTGTCTTTGAAGGGGCAGGGAAGCGGATTCTCCTTGCTGCTCCTACTGGGCGTGCAGCAAAAAGGCTTTCTGAAGTCACAAGCCGTGAGGCAAAAACCATCCATCGGCTGTTAGCTTACAACCACAAGAGCGGGGGATTTCAGAAAAACGAAGAGAATCCCCTTGATGCAGATGTGGTCATCGTAGATGAGGCATCTATGGTGGATGTTTTCTTGATGTATCACCTTGTCAAGGCTGTGCCCGCCACGGCCGTGCTGATTTTGGTGGGAGATATCCATCAGCTTCCTCCGGTGGGTCCCGGAAACGTCCTGCGAGACATGATCGATTCAAGACGGGTGCCTGCCGTGTATTTGACGGAGATCTTCAGACAGGCCCGGGAGAGTCTCATCATCGTCAATGCCCATCAGATCAACCAGGGTAATTTTCCGGCTGCGCCGAGCTCAAATCGAGATACTCTCAAGGATTATTACTTTATCGAGCAAGATGATCCTGAAAAGGTCCTTTCCACCATCCGGGAGCTTTGCTGCGTGCGCATCCCTGATCGGTTTAATCTTCACCCTCTGTCAGATATCCAGGTACTGTCCCCCATGCACAAAGGGATTGTCGGCACAGCCAACCTGAATCGTGTGTTGCAAGAAGCCCTCAATAAGTCCAGTGATATGATTGAACGGATGGGACGCACGTTTAAGCGCCTGGACAAGGTGATGCAGATCAGAAACAATTATACAAAGGACGTATTTAACGGCGACATTGGAACCATCAGCGAGATAGATGGCAAAATGCAGAAACTGACGGTTGAATACGACGGCCGGCCTGTGGACTACGACTTTGCTGAACTGGATGAGCTCGTATTGGCCTATGCTGTGTCCGTGCACAAGTCCCAAGGATCGGAGTACAGGGCCGTAGTATTGCCTGTCATGACCCAGCACTATGTGCTCCTTCAGAGAAATCTCATCTACACGGGGATAACCCGTGCCAAGGAATTGGTCGTCCTTATCGGCACCAAAAAGGCCATGGCCATTGCCATTAGAAATGACAAGCCGCAAAGACGCTTGACACGCCTTGCTTTCCGGCTTTTGTAGGTCGTGAGTAATCTAATAGTGGAGTGGACGCATGATGATTTGCGTCCTCAGGAGTCCAGGCGGGGAATAGGGATTTTGAAAAACTTGATCCCTTCTTTTTCCAGCGTCTCATCTTCAGCCTTGGAACTCGTTCCCCTTATGTTCCGCTTCTCCGAAACATCGTAATGCATCTTCAGGGCTTCTCGCGCAAAATCGGGACCTACATCTTCGAAGTTTTTCTCCAGAAAGTGTGTGATCTCTTCAGTGCTCGGTACCTTTTTTGGAATATCGGTCCCTGTCCATTCTTCAGGCAGAGAAGAATTTGTCTTTATGGCAAATGTGGAGGGTACGACTTCTATTGATGTGTCGTTACACATAGGGCAGGCGATAAGGTTTCTCCGCTTTTGATCTTCAAAGGCCTTTAGATCTTCAAACCATCCTTCGAAGGTATGGCCGCCTGCACAAACTAAATCGTACGCAATCATGTCAAGTGACCTATTTAGTGCCCATCCACAAATCAAAGATTTCCGGATGGAGCGATTAGCCCTTAGCGGTTAGCTTTCAACTTAACTGCTGGGTTTTATTGATTTTGTGGCTAATAGCTAATTGCTGTCAGCTAAAGGCTTTCATCCATGAAGTCCATTTATGGATGAACACTATTTAAGTATGATCCCGAATCTGGCAAGGGCCTCGAATTGTCATTGCAAGGCGCCAAGCAATGATACAATTTATAACATGTTACGCTATTGATTTCAAAGAAATTATTGACATGCCATCAATTATCCAATACTAAAATTGATGTCTTCGAAACAAGCCGGACTCGGTGAATCTGTCATTTCGACCCCGCTATTGGCGGGAATAAATCTTATGTTTTTAGCATATTGCACAACAGGGATTTTTCCCTGGCCCAGACCCTGGCCCAGACCGGGTTTTTCTCTCTGTGGCATGGTCCATCTTGTGTCGCGCCAGGGCGGGCCGGGTCGGCGCTTCGCTCGAAATGACCGCGCAGAGGGCGAAGTTTAAACTTTTTACAAAT
>DAOUWN010000272.1 GCA_030667105.1 Deltaproteobacteria bacterium | reverse complement strand
GGCCAGCTTTATGAACTTGGCACAAGGGTCATAGGTGCCGATCATAACGACCGCGTCGGCACCGGAAGTGATAATTTTGTTCAGCCCGTCTTCAACATCCAGGGTACCTCGGACATAGCTTCCCGTGGCCACCGGGGCCAGGCCGTACTCCTTGAGGGCAATCTCTGTTCCGGTAAGGCCGTCGAATCCATAGGCATCATATTGGTAGAATACTGCTATCCTTTTTATGCCTAAATCTTCTACCAGGTGTTTAACGGCTGCGCCGGTTTCCTGATAATAGGATGCCCGGACGTTTATTATATAGCGTTTAAAGGGTTCTCTTAGTGCATTTGCCCCGGTAAAGAGACCCAAAATCGGGATTCTGGCTTCCTCAAGAATAGGGATGATCTTGACTGACGTAGGGGTTCCCACATAACAGAAAAGAGCAAAGACCTTGTCTTCATTAATAAGCTTTTGGGTATTGGCCACACACCTTGGAGGGTCATAT
This sequence comes from Deltaproteobacteria bacterium, assembly GCA_030667105.1. The sequence continues at coordinate 2,853 of DAOUWN010000272.1, read as the reverse complement.
CCGTCATCGTATGCTATCACCTTTATCTTCCGGCCATGGATACCACCTTGTTCATTGATATGATTCAGATAAGAGAGCGCCCCGCGAAGTGTCTGAGTTCCCAGGAAGCTGGCATGGCCCCCTAAGGCCAGGGAAGAACCGAGGACGATTTCCGTGTCGGAAACCCCCGCTCCGGGCCCACTGCTAACCTTGCGTTTAGGCGCCTGGTCACAGGAACAGACCAGGAGGAGCAGAAAAAACGATGTGCCGAGTATTCTTATCAAGAGCTTCATTGGATTCTCCCTTGGGCATTTTTGTCCCTGAACCTACCATTTCAAAAAAAGAAAGGCAACCTTCCCCAAACCAAATGAGGGCCAACAAGGTAACAAAGAATTATCTTAATGAAATACGGCGGTCACTAAGGGTCGGAGGGATTTGGATTCTGACTCGATTGCGGATAAATCTCCTTAAGAAACTACGCACAGGGTCTGTTCAGAAGTTTTTTGAAGCAAACGCATGGCAATCCTTCCTGCAAAAAAAGCCCGCCTTTTACCCCGTCGGCCAACCATCAAGGTGCCATGCTGTTGAGAGGCCGCTTCATCAAGGATGGCCGTGGAAATATCGTAACTCCAGGTGGTGTTCTTGATCTGGATCTGGTTCTTTTTCAGGCCTGCCGTTTCAAGTCTTTGACGGGCTTTTTCGTAAAATTCTTCCATGCATCGGCTGTCCTCACGCTCAAGGATCTCCTGAAGGCGTGGTTTCTCTCTTGCGATTTCGTATGGTCTCCCTGTGGCGAGAACGGAACGGCAATGTTTAAGATGGGATTGGACATGGAACAATGTTAGCCTGAGGTCCGGGTTTGGCCCCACCATATCAACCAGGTGATCCAGAATCCGGAAAGAACTCTCAGATCCGTCGACCGCGAGCAGGACCTTCATGGAGACAGCTTCTCCAGAAACAAGCCACACCGGGATCTCCACTGCGTGTTCGACGACCTTCGTAGCGGTGGCGCCCAGAAAGCAATCCCGGCTCGGGGTAAGCCCCCTGCGCCCGAGGACGATAGCGTCATAGTCTCCTTGTTCAGCGCGGTTCAAGATGTCTTTGGCCATTCCCATTTGCATGGGTTCGGTAACTGTTTCAATACGGTTGTCTGGGATTCCTTCACGCACCATGAGGTCTTTGAGTTTGTCGACAAGAGATCCGGCTGCTTCTTTCTCCTCTCGAACCAGTTCATCAACCGCGGCCTTGACCTCGGGATCTGCTTCTGCCTTCTCAATAAGGATGGTAGGAAGCAAGGGCTGCACATTAAAGAGTGTATAGGTGACATCCTTTGCGGCAGAGGAGATGCGGGCGCAATATTTGACGGCCTGTTCGGAATAAGCGCAATTGCCAACAGCTACTAAGACTTTCTTCCCCATGCTAAAGCCTCTTAACGAAAAAATCAGTAAAGAAACATCGGTTTTCCAGCAATCGATTCTGCCTTGGGCCGATATTCGTCCACGTCATAGAGTTCTCGGACATCCACTCTTTTTTGCCCGGACGTGACCGTGCTTATCGGGATATCCGTGTACAGCCCTCCGGACAATGCCACCATACGGCCCGAAACCTCCCTTTTTATGAGGTTAACCGCCATGTTGGCAAAATTAATAGCCACCATAAGGTCAAGCGAATCCGGGGCGCCACTTCTCATAAGATAGGATAGCTGTTGAAAAATGATCCCCTGGCCTGTCAGTTTTTTTAACGCATCGCCTGTTGTAATCCCGATTCCGCCCAGTTTTCTATGGCCGTATGCGTCCTCCTCGCCATACTCGACGACTTTTCCACTCACCATTTGAGCCCCTTCCGAAATGGTCAGCATGGCATAGTTGCTCGGATTTGCTCTCTTATCCGCCATAATGAGTTCGGCCAATTTTTCCGGATCAAAAGGAACCTCGGAAATGATGGCCCGGTCCACCCCAGCAAGGTATGCGGATATGAGTGAGGTCTCGCCGCAGTTTCTTCCGAATAACTCAATTACGGCAATCCGCTCATGGGAACCAGAAGACGTGCGCAGGGCGTGAATGAAACCCACTGACCGGGTGACTGCAGTGGAAAACCCTATGCAGTAGTCAGTTCCGAACACGTCGTTGTCCATTGTCTTTGGAATAGCAATGACCGGGAAGCTTTCCTCATGGAGGCGCTCTCCATAGCTCAAGGTATCGTCCCCGCCAATGGGGATCAATAGATCGATACCAAGATGTTCCAGATTGCTTAAAATATGAGGGGTTACATCAGTTTTGTCAGCCGTGGGGTGGGCGTCCAGGAAGTTTGGCATTTCGCTTTTTTTCACCGCGCCGGGGTTCGTGCGTGCCGTGTGCAAAATGGTGCCGCCTGACCGGTCAATCGTTCTCACCATGGCCTTATCCATAGCTATCACGTTGACGTCATGAGTGCCTTCATCTTCAATATTGTATTCCACAAGGCCTGCCCATCCTCTTCTTATGCCGAAAACACCCATCCCTTCGTCAATCGCCTGGCAAACGATGGCCTTGATGCATGGATTCAGGCCGGGAACGTCACCGCCTCCTGTAAGAATCCCAATTGTTCGGACCTTATTGTTTCCCATTAGTGCTCACCATCTAATTGGATTTCATCTGATAGACCTTTTCCTTCGCCTTACCTTGGGTGCCAGAAAAACACAAGACAAAAATCACGGTCAAGAAGGGCGCGATGATGTAGCATAATCTTTTCATGGCTTGCCTCCTTTTGTACACGCTTCTATTTCATTATTCAAACCCCGGGGAGGGCCAGGTGCTTTTTCATTTGACCTTGATCTCGATTTTCTTTTTTTTCGCCTCCTCGGCTTTGGGAAGAGTTATCTTCAAGACACCCTTG
>DAOUWN010000149.1 GCA_030667105.1 Deltaproteobacteria bacterium | reverse complement strand
GGTCGTCGCCAAAGAGCTGCCTGTAATCATCGATAATAGATGAAAATATCTCCTTTGGTTCTCTTGGTATCCTGGACATGAGCTATACTCCTTGAAAGGATCCCTTCAAAAACTCCCGCCAGCCCCGCCGCCTCCGCTCAAACCGCCCCCAAAACCGCCGAAGCCGCCCCCAAAACCGCCGAAGCTGCCCCCAAAACCGCCACGGCCATAGCCGCCGCCACGGCCGCCCATGAACATGAGGAGCAAAAGCGGCCACATGCCGCCTCGTCTCCTACCCATGGAAAAGAGGAGTCCCAGAAAGATCAAAGTGATCAACAAACCTGAAAGGCCGGAGCGCTGCTTTGGGGCTCTTCTGACAGGCCCCTGGCCTGTAAGGCCTACGCCGGCATCCTTTGCAATGATCTGTGCTATTGCAAGGGCGCCATTTAAGAGCCCTTCCCCAAAACGATCCTGCTTCAGATAGGGAATCATGTATTGGTCACGGATCTCCCCTGCAAGGCCGTCGGGAATTATTCCCTCTACACCGTATCCGGTCTCGATGCGCATTTTGCGCTCTTTTGATGCTACGAAGATAAGTACGCCTCGATCTTCCCCTTTTTTCCCGATTCCCCATGCAGCATACAGGCGGTTTGCGTATTCGTTGTAATCTTCACCTTCAATGTCCGGCATGGTAACTACGACCACGGTGACACCTGTCTTTCTCAGAAGCTCGCCCGTCACCTGCGTCAATCTCTGTTCATATTGAGGTTCAATGACGTTGGCAAAGTCATTGACAAGCCCTTTGGGTTTCGGGAATCCGTCGGCCCCATCGCTTGCCGTCGATATGACAAGAGCTAAAAGGACAAAAGCGGCGAGGCTGAGTGTTCTCTTTAGTCGCAATCCGGATAGGCCGGAACGAAAAGAAACAAACCCACCACGAAAGCACGAAAGTATGAAAGCACGAAGAAAAAAAAGAAGAAAAACGATTTCGTGTTTTTCCTCTATTGTGCTTTCGTGATTGTCCTTGCAGGTTTGTCCCATAGAATACGTCATGGTTACTGACGGGTTTGATACTTCGTCTGGTCGTTGTATGAAAATGCTGCCTGACACAAAATCTTGCCACACGGTCTGTGATAGTTTATATCATAATCTATCGTTGAAAGAAACCTTGCTGGAAATTGCGATAGAATCTGGTGCGTTCATAAACCATGAGACTCGGAATCGTCGGCCTTCCTGAATCAGGCAAATCCACCATCTTTCAAATACTTACCAGCACCAAACCAGAACAGTGGGCCCAAAAGGGGCCCGCGATAGGCACGGTTCGAGTGCCGGATCAACGGGTGGATGCCTTGCGCAAACTCATCAAGCCAAGAAAAACCGTGTACGCCCGGTTGGAGTACATCCTCCCCCGCACGGCAAAGGGCCTTGGCCATGACGGAAAGCGAGACGAAGGCCTTTGGAGTGAGATTCGTCCTTCGGATGCCCTGGTCCACGTGGTGCGAAATTTTGATCAGCCCGGAGACCAGGCCCATCACCCCAGAGAGGACCTGATGAGCCTTGAAAGTGAGATGATCTTTGCTGATCTTGTGGTTGTGGAGAAGCGAATCGAACGCATCGGTCTGGACAGAAAACGTGGAAAAGAGACAAATGATGAGCTGGGACTGCTGGAAGCATGCCTCAAGGTCCTTGAAGACGAGAGGCCCCTGCGGGACCGGCCTGATCTGGCTCGGGCTCCGCTTTTGAAAGGATATGCCCTTCTTTCCGCCAAACCGGTCCTGACCATTTTCAACAATGGCGAGGAAAATGACGACATCCCGGCATGGGAAGGCCCCCCTGCCTTTTCCAATGCCCTGGCAGTTCGTGGAAAACTGGAAATGGATCTCTCCGAACTCTCTCCGGAAGAGGCCGGAGAATTTCTCGCCGCTTATCACGTGGACAGCCCTGCCGCGGAACGTGTGATTCACAGTTCCTGCGATTTGTTAGGTCTTGTTTCATTTTTTACTGTGGTAAACGATGAAGTGCGCTGTTGGTTGATCCCCCGAGAGACTACGGCCCTGGAAGCGGCCGGCGTGATCCACTCGGATATGAAAAAAGGCTTCATCCGCGCCGAGGTCCTGGCCTATGATGATCTGGTCGCTGCAGGCTCTTACCAGCAGGCCAAGAAGGAGGCCAAGGTCTGCCTTGAGGGAAAGGGCTACATCGTGCAAGATGGTGATGTCATTTATTTCCGTTTCAATGTTTGACGGTCTCGAAAAAAGTCGAAAAACACCTCGTTCTGTCATTCCGGCGAACCCCGGATCGTGGTCCGGGGCAGGCACGGGAATCCAGTTTATTCAGCTAGTTACAAAGGCTCTGGACTCCGGTTTTCACCGGAGTGACGACTTTTTACGACTTCATCAATGTTTAGGGTTCGCGAAGAAACAGGTTTACATTAAAATGTGAAGTCATTTTTGAGCGAGCCCTTATGCAAGACCACTCCCACCATGCGGACCATTGACAAACAGGCCCTCTGCATTATGTTTATTTGATATGGTCAATCAAAACTGCGAATGTCCTTAGCTTCAGCTCAGCCCTATGATTCAAGTCGATCACTTATCCAAGTATTTTGGTACAATCCCGGCAGTTCAGGATATCTCCTTCCGAGTGGAAAAGGGCGAGATTGTTGGGTTTCTCGGACCCAACGGCGCAGGCAAAACCACAACTATCAGAATGCTAAATGGTTTTTTCCCGCCCACTTCCGGTTCGGCGCGCATCGACGGCCTGGATGTATTTGACAGGTCCCTTGAGATCCGAAAACGGCTTGGCTACCTTCCTGAAAACGTCCCCCTCTACAAGGAGATGAGAACAGATGCCTATCTTGGTTTTGTGGCGGACGTGAAAGGTGTCCCGAGGAAGGAACTGCCAAAAGAGGTTGATCGGGTCACGGAGCGTTGCGGCCTGCACGAGGTCCGCAAGCAGTTTGTGGGAAAACTCTCCAAGGGATTTCAACAAAGGGTCGGTATCGCCCAGGCGATCTTGAATGATCCTGACATCCTGATCCTTGACGAACCTACAATCGGACTGGACCCCAAACAGATCATAGAAATCCGCGAACTTATGAAGAGTTTTGCCGGATACAAGACCGTGATCCTCAGTAGTCACATCCTTCCGGAAGTGAGCGTGATCTGCCAGAGGGTTGTGATCATGAATGAGGGGCGTATTGTGGCGGAAGACACCCCTGAAGGGTTGGCCGGCAAAGATTCAAGAAAGATCCTCCTGCAAGTCAAGGGGCCGCGGGCTGACGTCCTGGCAAGGATTGAGGCTTTGCCGGGCATTGCCGAGGCTTCTGTGAGGGATACGTCGGCAGATCACACATTTCAGTATGATTTGGAGATGGAACCGGGCAGGGATGTCCGTGATACTATTGCAGAGTCGATCGTAAGGGGTGGGTGGTCGCTCCTTGAAATGAAGACCATCCGGCCGAGCCTGGAAGATATCTTTGTTAGCCTGGTGACTGAAGAGGAGTAGAACCACCTGGATCCATGAGAAATTTTTATGCCATTTTACGGCGAGAGCTGTATGTCTATTTTTCTTCTCCCATCGCCTATGTAGTGACGACTATTTTTTTGGTGCTTTCCGGCTACCTTTTTTACAGCGCCTTTGCCTATTTCAGCATGATCAGCATGCAGGCCATGAGAATGCCGGGCATTGACGGAATCAATGTGACAGAAATGGTCGTGAATCCCATGTTCGCAAATATGAGCGTTATTATGCTCTTGATGATGCCGCTTCTGACCATGCGTCTTTTTGCCGAGGAGAAAAAGTCAGGGACCCTTGAACTGCTCCTGAGTTATCCCGTTCGGGAAACCGAGTTGCTCCTGGGAAAATTCGTTGCCTGCCTGGTCGTATTTTTCGTCATGCTTGCCCTCACATGGCTCTATCCGATTCTTCTATGGCTCTTTGCCAAACCGGATAGCGGGCCGATATTGTCTGGTTATCTCGGCCTCTTCCTTATGGGCGCTGCTTTTATCGCCCTCGGGCTTTTGGTTTCCTCACTTACGGAAAACCAGATCGTGGCCGCTGTCATCTCCTTTGGGGCGATCCTTATGTTCTGGCTCATCGGCTGGTCTGAGACCTTTGTTGGGCCTTCACTCGGAAAGGTCCTGTCTCACCTTTCGCTCCTTGACCACTTTGAGGGATTTGCAAGGGGTGTGATCGATTCTCGAGATGTGATCTATTATATCGACTTTTGCATTCTCTTTCTCTTTATGACCATGCGGTCTCTGGAGTCAAAGAAATGGCGAGGATAGACCCAACAAAGACCTTTTCCGCCCTGGGATATGCCGGGTTTATCATCATCGTGGCCGCCGCCATAACCTACGGCATGATACCTGCTGCACAAAGCTACGTCTGGATCGGCTGGCTTGTCGGTCTTTTGTGTCTTGCCGCTTATGCGGCAGGAAATTTCAAGACAATCAGGGACTATTTCAGGATGCGATCAACCCGACACGGGGCCAATGCCTTTATCCTGGTCTTGCTCGTTTTAGGCATTCTGATCTTTGTGGAGGCGATTTCCGCCAGACACAGTGCGCGATTCGACCTCACAGCCACCAAAAGATTCACTCTTTCCGAACAGACGACAAAGATATTGAAAAATCTGGACAAGCCGGTCCATACCACGGCCTTTTACCAGGAGGGAGCGCCGGAGGCTCAAGCGGCAAAAGACCTCCTGGACCAGTATGCCTACGGCTCGCGCGAGTTCTCCTTTGAGTTTGTCGACCCGGATCGCTTCCCTGGAAAGGCGAGACGATACAAGATCACGACCTACGGCACCGTGGTGGTGGAGACAGAGACCCGTGAGGAAAGGATCACACTGGCTGACGAACAGAAACTCACCAATGCCCTGTTGCGTGTCATCCGCGATGAGGAAAAGGTCATATACTTTATGACCGGACATGACGAAAAATCCACCGACAATCACGGCAAGGACGGCTACAGCGCTGCAAAGGAAGCCATAAAGGACCAGAATTACGCAGTCCGAGACATTCTTCTGATGCGAGCCCATGAGGTGCCGGCAGACGCTTCTGTGCTCATCATTGCAGGGCCTAAAAAGGCCCTCTTCCCGGAAGAGATCTCTATCCTTAAGCAGTTTGTTGACGAGGGGGGGCATCTGTTGATCCTCATTGATCCTGAAACCGATACGGGTCTTGCAGCATTCCTGAAATCCTACGGCATAGAAGTTGGAAAGAACATCATTGTGGACAAACTGAGCAGAATCTTCGGGGCGGACTATCTGACCCCTGTTGTCTCCCAGTACGCTGGTTATCACGCCATCACAGGGGATTTTGAGTCTGCATCTTTCTTTCCTGTTGCCTGCTCTATCGGCGTGGCAGAAGATGTGCCCTCGCATGTGCAAAACACAGAACTTGCCAAAACCGGGCCAAGCAGTTGGGCTGAGACCGACCTTGCAATGATAAAAGAAGGCAGGGCATCTTTTGACAAGGACAAGGATACCATGGGACCCATAGCAGTGGCTGTGGTCTCGACAATCAAGGAAAAAATCGAGGAAGCAGATGGAGACAAACCAGAGGAATCTAAAGAATCTGATGACAGAGAGGCTGGTCCGCGGCCAGCCAGAATCGTTGTTTTTGGAGATTCCGACTTTGCGGGCAACGCATATCTGAACCTTTCCGGGAATCGGGATTTTTTCATGAACGCCCTTAGCTGGTTGGCCGAAGAAGAGGACCTCATTGCTATTCGTCCCAAGGAAGAACTGAACCAGCCTGTAGTCCTTTCCCACACGCAAGGGCGTATCCTGTTCTGGACATCTGTCGTCTTGCTTCCTGGTGCGATTCTGCTTTTTGGTATTATCGTCTTGCGCACGAGAAGATCGTACGGATGAACCCGAGAAAGATAGCTATTCTTTCAGTCATTCTGCTCCTGTTGGGCGGATTTTACTATTTTTTCGAAGTCCGGCGGTCAGCAAGCCAGAAGGCAAAGGGCGAGATATCCAAAAAGGTCCTTAATATCGATGCTGAGCAGATTGAGCGAATAGGGCTTAAGAATTCCAAGGGTGTCC
>DAOUWN010000230.1 GCA_030667105.1 Deltaproteobacteria bacterium | reverse complement strand
AGAAGTTTTCTGTTCTTTCCTCTACATAGAACCTATCCCACAACCCTTCCTTTATTATGACGTGCATCAGGCCATTGAGCCAGGCCACGTCCGTACCTGGTCTGGGACGAAGCCAGGTATGGGCATAGTTCACCAATTCTAACTTGCGGGGATCGGCCACGACTAGTTTCGCTCCATGATTGGCCACGGCCCGCCTGATATGCAGATCCACGATAGGATGGTTGTCTGTAGGGTTGCTGCCGGTGACAAGAATGACATGAGCCTTCTCTATGTCCTCCATAGAGTTGGTCATCGCTCCACTTCCAAAGGCAGCGGCCAGACCGGCCACAGTCGAGGCGTGTCAAAGCCGCGCACAGTGGTCCACATTGTTGGTCCCGATCGCAGCACGCATAAATTTCTGCATCATGTAGTTTTCCTCATTCGTACATTTAGCAGAACTCAGGGCCGCCAGAGCCTGCGGACCATATCTTTCTTTTAATTGCAACAGCTTTTCGGCAATTAGGCCAAGGGCTTCATCCCAGGTTGTTTCCTTAAAGAAATCACCTTTTCGGACGAGAGGAACCTTGAGACGCTTTGGATGATGGACAAAATCGTACCCGAATCGACCTTTTACACAGGTATCTCCGAAATTGGGGGCATGGCTCGGATCAGACGTCACTTCCACAAGGGATTCTCCCTTCACGTTCAACGTAAGATTACAGCCACACCCGCAATAGGCGCATACGGTCCTTACTTGTCTTAATTCATCAAAAGGAACGGGGAGTGTGACATGCTTCTTCACCAGGGCACCTGTGGGACAACTGTCCACACATTTTCCGCAGGACGTGCATCTCTCGTTTGGTCTGATCACAAGCTTTAGAGGGAGGTCATTCTCATCGAATTCTGTGGCATTAAGCTCCATTGCCTGGTATTCGCAGTTGTTCTTGCAGCGCTGGCAAAAGATGCACTTATTGGGATCGATGGTGATAAAAGGATGACTGTTGTCTATCTCATATGGGGGGGCTTTTGGCGTCCCTGAAACAGAAAGATCCACGTCGTATTCTATGGCAAGCCTTCGGAGTTCACATTTGGACACCGCCACACAGCCGCAGCTCAGACATCGCTGTGCCTCTCGAAGGGCCATATCTTCGGAAAAGCCTAACGTATATTCGCAAAAATCCCCCACACGAATATTGGCAGGGCGTTCTGGAATCCGCTCAACCGGCTCGATCTGAATGCCGTCAAAGTTCTTAAGTGCCACCTCATCAAGATTCTTCCCTCTGGTCACATTGACTTCCCTCGGAGGAGGCGTTATCGGTGCTCCGGCGAGGCAAAAATGTATGGAATCCGCGGCCTTCCGACCGGCTGCAATCGCCTCAACAACCGTCCTTGGACCACTCACAGCATCCCCACCGGCAAAAACGCCCTTTATGTTAGTTTCAAAGGTGTCCGGGTCAACTGTGAGGGTATCCTCGGACAGAGCGAGTTCACTGATCTTACTCTCTGAAGACAGAAATGAGAGATCAGGGCTCTGGCCGATCGCTGCGATGACATTGTCCGCTTCAATCACGAACTCAGAGCCCGGAAGTGGTACAGGACGTCGTCGTCCACTCTCGTCCGGTTCACCGAGGCAGGTTCGGAGTACTTCAAGGTTCAGACGCCCCCTGTCTTTCGTGATCCTCGAAGGGATGGCCACAAGAAATAGTTTTACCCCTTCTGCTTCTGTTTCCCTAACCTCCTGCTCCCTGGCCGGCATCTCCAGCCGGCTGCGACGGTAGACAATCGTGACCTCTTCAGCACCCATCCTGAGACAGGTCCGGGCCACATCAAGGGCCGAGTTTCCGCCTCCGATCACAGCCACTCTTTTGCCAATATGAACATCCTCGCCAGCACGCACACGTTTAAGGAATTCGAGCCCGGAAAAGACCCCTTCCAGATCTTCCCCTTCCACTCCTATCTTCCTTGTTTGCCAGGTGCCGGTGGCCATGAAGAAAGCCTCAAAGCCTTGTTTGGCTAAATCTTCCACGGTAAAGTCTTTCCCCAGACGCTGTCCTGTCCTCACATGTATGCCGGTTTCAACTATGTTTCTTATTTCCCGATCCAGGATCTTCTTTGGCAGTCGATACTCAGGTATGGCATACCGAAGCATCCCCCCTAGTTCGGGCATCGCCTCAAAGATTGTAATCGCATGACCCTTTCGGGCTAAATAGTAGGCTGCTGATAGCCCTGCCGGCCCACCGCCGATGACTGCCACACGATGCCCGGTAGGTGACAAAGGCTCGACCATGTCAATCTCTTCAAGATGCACGGCATAGTCTGCAACAAAGCGCTTCAGGTGGTTTATCGGCACACGTTCCTCAACCAGAATCCGGCGGCACATGGCCTCGCAAGGATGTGGGCAGACCCTCCCGGTGGACAATGGGAGAGGGTTCTTCTCCCTTATGAGCCTGAGGGCATCAAGATAATGCCCCTGGGCGATCAGGCTCAGATATCCCTGGATATTGATGCCAGCCGGGCAGGTCAAAGAACATGGAGAGATACAGTCTCCATAGTGTCGGGATAGCTTTACTTCCAGCATATGTTTGCGGTGTGTCCGAACAGACTCCCTCTGGGTATCCACAACCATTCCATCTTCTGCCGGGGTGGAACAGGCCCGTACCAAGCCCTTTCTACCCTCAATCTGAACTACGCAAAGTTGACAGGGGTGTTCACCGTGATCACATAAGGTTGGGATATGGATGCCGGCAGAGAAAGCCGCAGCCAGCACAGTCGTGCCGGGTTCAACCTCTGTGACCTGGTGATCGATTGTTAGTCTTATTTTGTCTGGCATTTATGCCCTTTAAGAAAATTTTTCGACCTGTGCGGTTAGGGTGATTCTTGAGCCCTTCCGAATGATCTAATTCTGGTCGGCGGCTTCCCTCCCTCATAACCATCAACTCATTGACAAAACACGGTGAGTGCTAAGGGCACAGCTCCAAATTTCTTGGGATGAAAATAGCACGACAAACACCTTTTTCAGAGCTAATTATTATCACTTATTATTAGGTAAAATCGTATGCTTACAGAAATGCGTGAATTCGTGCGTCAGAACTGCTTGGTGACACAGCCTGACAGACAGCAACTACTGTGCCAACAACGTAACTGTACTCAGAATTCAGGGGCTTTGCCCCAATTGGCCTCCGGCCCATAGAGCCTACGCCCCAGAGGAAGTATTGGAGTAATGGAGTAATAGGCTAACGACCTGTTGCCCAAATCAGCGCAATGCAGAACAAGGGGATATTTTGCTGAGCAGAGGAATGGCCTAGACTCGCCTTTTTTTACCAACACCCCATGCCGCATACTCTTTTAAGTAATCGATTTCTCGCTCGATCTTGACCGCACAAACCTTAAACTCTGGTATCTTGGCAATGGGATCCAGGGCCGCATGGGTCAAAACATTGGTCCGGGTTTCAGGATAATGGAAGGTCATGGAAACAACACCGGGAGGGGTGATTTTTGAGATCTTGGCCTTGGCCTTCACAGCCCCACGCCTGGACATCACCTTTACGGTCTCACCGTCCTCGATCTCCAGGGCAGCAGCATCAACAGGATTTATCTCAACCTGTTCTTCGCCGCGCAAGACATTGAGTCCATCCACCTGGCGCGACAGGGTGCTGTGAAAATGAAAGATACTACGCCTTGTGGTCAAGATCAAAGGGTACTCATGGCTGATCACCTCTGCCGAGGGGGTGTAAGAGATAGACGTAAATTGTCCGCGACCGCTGGGTGTGTTGAACTTTTCAGCGTAAAGGTATGGTGTTCCGGGGTGTTTCAAATCGGGGCAGGGCCACTGGAGTCCAATCCGCTCAATACGTTCATATGTAATACCGCTATAACTTGGCGTGACCGTACGTATTTCTTCCATGATTTGTTCGGGGCTGTCAAAATCAAATCCTTTGGCCCCCATGTTTTGAGCGATGTCGCATATTATCATCCAGTCAGGGCGGCTGTGGCCCACAGGTTCTATGGCTTTGCGCACCCGCTGTACCCGCCGTTCCGTGTTCGTGAAGGTGCCGTCTTTTTCAGCAAAACTCGCCGCAGGCAGGACCACATCGGCCAGTTGTGCGGTCTCTGTAAGGAAGACATCCTGCACCACGAGCAGTTCCAGGTGTGAGATTGCTTCTTCGGTGAAGTTAGTATCAGCTTCTGTGAGCACCGGATT
>DAOUWN010000247.1 GCA_030667105.1 Deltaproteobacteria bacterium | reverse complement strand
TCAGTTGCCGCCTGAGCCTGAAGGCCTCTATGGCCCGATTCATCTTTGTCCAAAAGCGGTCTGTAGCAAAGCTCTTGCGGACACAATCGTAAGCCCCAGCGTGTATCGCTTCTATGGCTTCCTTTCCACAGTTGTCAGACATGGTCATGATAAGGATTTCACGCCTGGCCTTTTGAACGATGTTGATGAGAGACATCCCGCCCCATCCGGGAAGATCAAGGGAAAGGAGCATGATGTCCACATCTCCGGGATGTTTCTGGATGATTTCCAGTGCCTCTTCAACAGACTCGGCTGTCCTCACCCCGTGGCCTTCGTCCAGGATGAGTTGCCGGCATCTTTGCATAATGGTGATATCGTTTTCTACCACCAATACGTTTATGGTCGGCATGATCAACATCGTCTAGCTAATCCTTGTTAAGCCAACCCTCAACCCGTCTCACCAAGTCTTGAGGTTCAACCGGCTTTGCAATGTAGTCATCCGCTTCGGTCATGAGACCCATTGCCTGGGTGTAAGTTGTTTTGAAAAGGTTCTGGTCTACGGCGGTAAGAAGAATGACCGGTATTTTTTTCAATTCTACGTCTGCCTTCAGGACGACGCACACGTCGTATCCGTTCATTTCAGGCATCATCACATCCAGGATGACCAGGTCGGGTTTCTCGCCCCGGACCTTTTCGAGCCCTTCCTTGCCGTCATGGGCCAGGATGACTTCGTAGCCCTTGCTGTCCAAAAGGAGCTTCGCTGCTTCACAAAAGTCAACATCATCATCTACCAATAATACCTTTTTCATGGCCACCCCTATATCCTATTTTGCGATCTTATCTTGCGGATTTATTCCTTCCCTATTCTCTTGAGAATTTTCCCGACCCTTTCGAGCAATGTGGCGCTTTCGATAGGCTTCTCCACATAATCATCCACATCGAGCTGCACGCCGGTTTCCAGTTCGTAGCGGCGCTGGCTGACGCCTTCCTGAACCGAGCTAAGGATGATGATCGGCATACCGCCATACTTGGCGTGCCGCGGGTCTTTGAGGGCTTTGCACACTTCAAAGCCGTCCATTCTGGGCATGAGGAGATCAAGAATGAGTAGATCCGGCTGCTCTTCCTTCAGCTTGGTCAGACACTGCTCGCCATCCTCAGCCGTGACCACGGTATAGTCGGCCGACTCCAATATGATCTGCAAGGTTTCCCGCATATCAGGATCGTCGTCAACGACCAGGATCTTTGCACTTGTTCCCATGGTACACCCCCTATCATTTACCATTTATCATTGGTCATTCCTCAATAGAATTGGATATTGTCGATTGAATATTAAAGATTGGAAGAATAAATCATCAATCATCACTGACGATTGACCACTTAATGACCAATCACTAATGATAAATGACCAATGCCTACACCACCGGCCTTGGCATTAAACCAGCATCCTCCACGATGCGGGGGACGATATCTTCCCAGGCCACGGCCATGATATGAATGCCGTGGACCCCCTCAACCTCTTTGAGTTGCTCGATGGTCTCCAGGCAAATCTTGACCCCTTCTTCCTTGGGCTCCTTGGCGTCCGCCATCCGGTCAACGATCTCGATTGGCACGCTCAAACCGGCGACGTTATTTCGCATGTAGCGAGCCATACCAACTGATTTGACGGGTATTATCCCGGCGAGAATATGGGTTTTTTTATCCAAGCCCCTGTCTGTGACCATCTTCATCCATTCAATAAACTTGGGCATGTCAAAGATGCCCTGGGTCTGGATAAAATCCGCCCCTGCGCTCACCTTTTTGGCCAGACGGACGACCCGAAACTCAAAGGGGTCGGCAAAAGGATTGGCTGCCGCTCCAATGAAAAGCGGCACATCTCCTGAGATCTCTTCGCCGTTGAGGAACTTGTGCTCATCCCTCATTGTCTTGACCATCTGAATGAACTGGATTGAATCGATGTCGTACACCCCTTTGGCCGTAGGATGATTGCCAAACTTTTGATGATCGCCAGAAAGACAAAGGACATTGCGAATTCCCAATGCGGCTGCGCCCAGGATGTCGCTCTGCAAGGCGAGACGATTCCGGTCTCTCACGACCATCTGAAGGACCGGTTCCACGCCAAGCCTTTTTAGCAAAACGCAGCCGCTCAAGCTTGACATGCGCACGATAGCGGTCTGGTTGTCCGTCACATTCAGGGCGTCACAGCAAAACTTTAAGAGATCCCCTTTTCTCTGAATGACCTTCGATGAACTCCCTTTGGGAGGCCCGGCCTCAGCAGTCACAGTAAACTGTCCACTTTCCAGAATTCTTTCCAGACTACTCCCTGACTTCATGACTTGAGATCCTCTCTGATCATTTTTCTAGGTCCGCCGTGTCCGGCAGGTGACCAGTCCTTTACAGGAAAGATCTCTTCCAGCATCTCCAGCCGATCAAGCCTCGTTAGGCGATCTATGATCAATTGCCACACACAATCTATGTCTTTGCTGATTTCACACTTCCCATTCACTGAACCGCCGCACGGGCCATTGAGAAGCTGTTTGGAGCACCTGGCAATGGGGCAGAGGCCGGCTGTTTTGTCCAGAATACAGTTGCCGCAGCCAGCACAACGTTCTGACCACACCCCCAATTCCTCTGTCACTCCCAGGAACATAGTATTGCAACCGGGCAAGATCATCTTGCCCGGGAACCGTTCGGCGAGCATCTGCACGCCTGCCCCGCAGGCCAGAGAAAGCACGGCATCGCAGCCACGTACCTCGTCTCCGATCAGGTCAACAAGTTCAGGGTCACACTGTCTGGCAATGGCATCTTCCAAAATGTCGCCGGGCTTCCCGGAGATCTTCCTCTCCATGCGAATCATGGAGGCCAATTCTTTGACCTCCCGCTCTCCACCGGCAAAAGACATGGCGGAACAGGTTTCACATCCCAAGACCAGAAGGCGATCGTAATGGCTGGCCATTTCTTTGATCTGGGCAAATTGTTTCTGCTCCAACGTAATCATGTACTTTTTCCCCTCGCTCGGAGAGGGCTTGGCTCCATCTCATTGATTCTCTGAATCAGTTCAGTGATTGATCCCTTCTCAACAAGCCCCTCGTCCGGCATGTCGAAAATCTCAAGACGCCCTCCATCCAGGCCTAAGGCCTCCAGTTGGGTCCTTGCATGGGCCGTGCGGCGCTTGATCCTGTCTCCTGCTTCTGGGAAGGGGTCGGTATCAGGCGGGCACCCTGCAAGAAAGACCGCATCAGCTCCACACTCAAAAGCCTTCAAGATATCTGATCTATCAATCCTTCTTAAACCAAATATCATCACAGGGAGAACATTGGGATAATCTTCTCTCAGGCCTTTCAGGTCCTTTGGCCCGAAGTTTCCGTGGAGGTCAAAAAAAACGACAATCACGTGATCCAGGTGCTGTGAGCTGGCAATGGCTTTTTCAACCTCCCGGGCAATCTCACCTCCGGGATCAAGACTGATCTCAATGGCCTGAACCGGGCACTCAAGGGCGCACATCCCGCATGCTTGACACACGAAGGGATCGATGGTAATCTCTCCCACCTTGCTCACCGTGGGTACTTGCAGCGGACAAACCCTTAGACATGTCAGACAGGAGATACATTTCTCCTTGTTGACCCTTGCCACAAGATAACAGTGCAGGCACCTGAGGGCCTCCTTGGTTGCCAGATCCTCTGAAAAGGGAGACCCCATTTCGCTAAAGCTGCAAAGGCGTTCCTCAACCGGAAGGCTTGCTATTTTGGACCTGGCAAATTGCCTGGTCCTTTCGATCACACCCTGAGGAAGGCTCGCTACCTGATCAGCTATTGCGGGCTCATTCCTGGGTATTGATTCTCCTCTCAAATAGAAATCTATAGAGACAGCGGCCCGTTTTCCTGCCGCAATCG
>DAOUWN010000163.1 GCA_030667105.1 Deltaproteobacteria bacterium | reverse complement strand
TTTTGATGCGCCGATCCATCCCGCCTGGCTGCGTTGCTCGTCGGTTAAATAGCTTGCTATTCGCCCTCCTCGCGCCTTGCCATGCGTGCGCCTCGACTCCTGAAAATGTAAATTTATTTCTTCGCGAGCCCTTAACCAGTCAACTTTTGCTCACTTACAATCTGCTCGCACAAAGTGAAAGGGTCTGTTCTCTTTTCCACAAGGTCGTCAATCATTCCTTGAAATGACTCTGAGTTTTCCAGCTTCTGAACGATCTCCGTGACTACACTCTCTTTTACCGTATCTACAAGTTCTCTAAAAGCCCTTTTCCTGAGGTGCTCTTTAAGGTGCATCTTGGAATGATCGAACAAAAAGGCCTTGTGTGCCTCAATTTGTGACAGCAGTTCCGGAACCCCCTTATTTCGAATCGCCTCGGTGGCCATGATTGGCGGACGCCACGTCCCCTCATCGTCCCAGCGGGAATTCATATCCAGCATGGCGTTGAGATCATTCATGGTCCTTTTGAGCCCCTCCCTGTCTGCCTTGTTGATCACAAAGATATCAGCTACCTCAAGGATTCCCGCCTTAATGGCCTGAATATCGTCGCCCATGCCGGGAATGAGGGCTATTATCGTCGTGTGTGCCGTTGTGACAATGTCTACTTCGTCCTGGCCCACCCCCACTGTCTCCACCAGGATGATCTCCTTGCCCATGGCATCCAGGACATCTATGACGCTATGGGTCGAACGGGTCAGACCGCCGAAATGGCCGCGCGTGGCCAGGCTCCTGATAAATACGCCGGGATCCGTGCCGTGGCGCTGCATTCGAACCCGATCTCCGAGTATAGCGCCGCCCGAGAATGGGCTGGTCGGATCCACGGCAATCACGCCAAGGCCTTTCCCGGCCGTTCTGTAGGCCTGAATCATCTGATCCACCAGGGTGCTTTTCCCGACGCCGGGAAAGCCGCTTATCCCAATGACATAGGCCCTTCCAGTATTGGGATAAAGGGCTTTTAGGACCTCTCTTGAGGAGGCAATGCCATCATCGATATCCCTGATCAGCCTGGCGGCCGTTCGGACGTCTCCCCCAAGGATTTTTTCTACAGTCTGCCTTGCATCAAGGTCCATACCCTAGTCCTTCAAACTGCCAGTTGCAAGCCCTCGTAAGCCATGAGCACAGTACAAGTCTGATTTTGGCGCTTCGATTCAATGTATTTGCGTGCCCTTTCAAATTTCTCATGCAGCGCTTGATCATCATGGGTGGGTTCATGATGGAAAAGAACCAGGGTTTCGACCCCGGCTCGAAGGGCCATGTCAACGGCGGCAAGCGGAGAGCTGTGTCCCCAGGTCTCTTTGCTGGCCGCTTCCTCTGCCGTGTACTGGGCGTCAATCACTACGACCTTTGCATGGGAAAAAAACGGGGTGAATTGCTGCTGCTCTGATTCCGAAAGATCGTTTAGGGCCGTATCAGAGGCATATACAAAGGAAGCCCCCTGTTTTCCCACACGGTAGCCAAATGACCTGCCGGGGTGTTTCAACTCAACGCTGGAAACACTCAGCTCGTCAAGCCTTATGGTTTCCGCCTCAGCAAGGGGAAAGAATTCAATGTCTGCTTCCATGGATTCAAGGGGAACCGGAAAATACGCGGGCGCCTGTTGTGCTTTGAGGCGTTCTTCTATGTCGGCATGGTGGCTGTAGATAATGATTCGGTTCCCGGGCACATGGGCTGGAAGGAAGAAGGGCAAGCCCTGTATGTGGTCCCAATGTGTGTGACTCAAAAAGAGATGGCAAGTCCCCGTCCCTTGGCCGAAGCTCCCTTCCATCAGATCCAGGCCGAGCGCCCTGATACCCGATCCCGCGTCAAAGATGATTGTGGTGTCCCCTGACTGCAACTGCACGCACGGGGTGTTGCCGCCATACGTTCCCCCGATATGCTGGGGCAGCCCGTCAACAAAGCGTTTTAGTGCGCCTTCATCGCCAAGATTATGGCCCATGGCCATCCTAAGCGCCCACACAATCTTTGCCTTGACCTCGTGAGAGGTCATGGGTGCTGGAATTGAACCCCGGACGCCCCAGAATCTGACAATCATATCATATCTCGCTTTCATCCATCCACGGACATCGTGCCCTTCTGAATGCCACAACCGCAAACAGCATCCCTAAGAAAAAGGCGCTGTTCATAAAATGGCCACCACAACAGATGCATCTTGCTGATAGATATGTCTGCATTCTGCACAAAGGCCTGGCTCTTCCGATTGTTTTTCGGTGTCAGGGAGCAAAGCAGGATATCTGCCATTCCACTAGCTGCTTTTGGGGGCAAGAATGCACCCATTAGTTTGCAGTCGGAAATACTTTCCTTGGACATATACTCCAAGACAGGCTGGCTCTGGGTAATGCTTGTGGCCAGTTTGTTTGCTGCCGAAATATTTCGGATCGCGACCGCAGGCACGTAGAACTGAATCGGTTTTTGGTCTGTGCTCTGGGCCACCCTTGTGGGAAACAAGAGGGAAAAACCGTGCAGGTCTGCCGCTGTCTTAAGGGATTTTCCATTGGAAGCAATCTCGGCCTGGAACGCCCAGAACGGCAAAAAGACAAGGGGTTGGTTCAGGCCTTTTGGCGGGGCTGCCGTATCAAATCTCACTGCACTGAATCTGCCATTTCGTTCCATCCATGCCCGTTGACAGGTCCCACACAGATGAATGATGTCAAAACGATTCAAGGGAAGCTCCCATCCGCAGTTGGGACACTTGAACGGAATAAATGAGACTTTGCTAAAACTGATGCGGACAGGCTGCTTTGCGGCCCTTGTCACCATCTCTACCCATTGATCCTGCGTGAGCACCCGTGTCACTCTGTTTGCTACCGCATCGAGTATCAAGATGCGAGATTCATTTCCCGCCGAGAGCTTTATCATCCAGAAGGGGAAATAGACAATAGTGTATCGCTCACCAATCAAGCGGGTCTGGTCAAGGTGGACCCGTATGCCGGTTTCATCAAGCCCCACGTCCGTCAAGGTCGCCCCGTGGCTTGCCGCTTCCTTAAAAGTCACACCGACCTTCATAACGGCCCCCATCTTGGACATTTCCGAGCGATCGAAAAAAAGGAGCTTCAAAGCCCCGGGCCTGATGCCCAGGGAGCGCAGTCCCAAGCTAATTCCGTCATAGGCCGGGAAGGTCTGATCGAGTTGTTTTGTCTTTAGCTCCTTAGTGATTTGGCCCTGGAAATTCTTGCCAAATACCCACCTGAATACCATACCTTTTATGCGCCAGTAAGGGGCAAAGAAGAGCTTCTTTTCGCTGACAAGGGCGTTCTTGGCGCCGATTTCCTTTGTGGCGTTTTGAATCGCCTTCTTGATGCGCCGGATATCCTTGCGTGGTGTAACATAGGTGCGTATGACGCCTGAACGACCTGTAATATGCAGCGCGCCTCCACAGTAGTCACAACGAATAACTGTGCTCTCTTCTTCAAATGAGATGTCAGCGCCGCACTGTGGGCAACGGGTGGAAAGAAACAGGTCCATTACCGTATTTTTTCACCGCAATTGTTGCAGAAATTGGCCTCAGCGAGCACATCGGCCCCGCACTTGGGACACTTGATATCGGGTTTTTCGATCCGTGTCCCGCAAACCATGCAGAAATCGGCCTCAGGTGGCAGGTCCTTATTGCATGCGTGACATCGGTTCACTACCACCATCTGGTGACCGCAATTGGGGCAAAACCGGGCCTCCATGCTGACGGGCGTATGGCACTGGGGACAGGCGATGCTTTGCTTTTGCGTTCCTGCGTCTGCCATGGACTTTTGCAGTATCCCGGGAAGCATCATGCCGAGGCCAGCGCCAACGCCAAGGCCAAGACCCTCCGAAGCCCCGCCAGTGCCTCCCGTGCCACCCGTGGCTGCATCTCCCATTGCTTTGGCCGCCTTGAACTTCAAGAACGCATCAAGATCCTGCACGGCCTGCATCCCGCTTCGCTCATCGATCATGCGTTGCACTTCTTCTGGCGGCGTAATGGAGTTGATGTAGAGGTCCACCAGACCGATACCATAACGTTCAAAATCATCTTTAACCCTGCTCTTTAGAGCAACGGCAAATTCATCATACTGCTGCGGCAGATCAAAGATCGTGTCCAGGGTTTCGCCCAGCAGGTCATTCAAACGAGAGACAATGACGTCTCTAAGGTAATCGGAAATAGCATCCGTGTCAAAGATGCCCCGTGTCCCCACAAGGGTATTAATAAAAAGGAGGGGCTGGATGACACGCATGGTGTAGTTGCCAAATCCGCGAAGCCGCACAAGACCAAGCTGGGAGTCCTTAAATGCCACAGGGTCTTTTGTGCCCCACTTGAGGTTCGTATAGACCTTCAAATTTACGAAATAGGCTTCCGCGCGAAACGGGCTCTTGAATCCAAAGGGAAGGCTTAAGAACTTGGTTATAAGGGGAAGATTAAGAGTGGAGAGCGTGTGACGCCCAGGACCAAAGAGGTCAAGGGCCTTTCCATCCCGGAAAAAGACGGCAGACTGATTTTCCCTGACAATGAGCTGCGCGCCCATCTTGATATCTCCCGAACCCTCTTCAGGGATACGGTGGACCATGACCTCGCCGGTCTCATCAAACCACTCAATAACTTCCAGGAACACTGCCATGATGACCTCCTTGCACGGATAGTATTCTTAAGCCTGATGGACTTCTTGCGAAGTCGTCAAGCCTGCTTTAAGAAAATCAATCATATACAAGAATCGTGCCTTGATCCGCCGAGGTTTTACTCCTGGAAGACGGCCGTCCTTTCCCGGACCTTGTCATCAAGGGAGGCGATTTGCTGTTCCAGTGGCTTTAGCGCATCTGTTCCTATGGCCTCAGGTGCCGTGCCCTTCAAACCCTGGGCAGCATCTTGAACTGCTGACACGGATTCTGCCAGGGCGATATCAAAGGCATAGAGCCTCTCGAGTTTGGCCTCATCAATCTTGACCGCGTCAAACACCCCTGAATAACCGTAGCTGGCGAACCGGATCGAGTCTGCTGCCTGATGGAGCTTGCGTTCCAAGCGACCGAGCCGGTCCAAGTGGTCAAAATGGCCCACTCCTTGAAGGGCTGCGATAACGTCTTCTACAGCCTTTCTCGCCCCATCAAGACGCTCAGCCAGGGTCACCCGCAGCTTCTTGTCCGTATCGCGCAGGCCCTCTTTGTCCTGATAACTCCCTATGCCCGGCACAAGGCGTGCCAAGCTCTCCAGCCTTTCCGCTAAACGCTCTGATGTTCCCATTGTTCCTCCACGATTTTGGTTACAGTGACAGCTCACGAACTTAAGAATATCAAGATTTCCATTTCTAAGCAGCGATACGCGAAGCAATTTTATTCCTCATATCAGAGCCTTGTGTTTCTATCAATACCGGAATTTGTCACGCAGTTCTCTGGGGCCAGTTACGCGGTCGCAAGAGGCGAGGTCATTAAGAGAGGATTATGGTTTTACCAAAACGGACGTTTCCAAATTCATGTCTCGTCTCCGAGTTCCGAAATCAGTTAACCCATTGACACAAAAAGTATTTTTTGATACTTCTCGCCGACATGAGCTATAACCTGTCAACACCAACCACAAGATGATC
Source organism: Deltaproteobacteria bacterium (assembly GCA_030667105.1). The sequence continues at coordinate 97 of DAOUWN010000163.1, read as the reverse complement.
TTATGAAGCGAATGTAAAAACCCGGGTTCTCATGCAGAGAAATCTTTCCGATGTAACATGCTGAAAACATCAGATTTCTCCCGGAGCCTGCCCTGAG
>DAOUWN010000020.1 GCA_030667105.1 Deltaproteobacteria bacterium | reverse complement strand
ACTTGGTTTCCACTGAGTTGAATTGGACATCCTCAGCAGGGACACCTAAGGCTAACAGCGCATCGCACATGCGTCGATCAAACTCTTTTATTCTGGCTTCTGTTCCGCCGGAAGGGTAGGTTTCAAAAAGAGGCGCCTTGCTGCTCAGCCTTGAAGAGAAAAGCCGATAGATCCCAAATCCGGAAACTCCAAGTAAGAGCAATAGGCCGACAAGAGAGACAATTAGAGGTTTGGTTCGTTTTTTCTTGGAGACCTTTCTGGATGAGGCCATTCGTCCGTTATTTAAGAAAGTTGTGTTCTTTCTGTCAAAGACTATTGATGTAGTGTTTTCTGGTTAGGGTTTGTCAGGGGTAGGTCTAAAAGGACGTTTTTGAAAATATTTGCCAACCTGTGAGAATTTCCAGGGCCCTTTTGGCCTGATTGTCCTTTGTCAGCAGTTCTTGAACCGCTTCAGATGGCTCCTCGCCAAACACCTGCCCCATATACCTTTTTTGACTACTTTTTTCCGACACACCCTCGTCTGGTTCAGCCGAGATATGGTTTAAAAGATCCTTCTCTTGGATATGATGTTTTTTCTGGGTGTTGATTTCCGCAATGAATCTTTCCTCCACAAAAACATCAGGCTTGATCCCTTCTGCCTGTATTGCGTGGCCATTTGGCGTGTAGTACCGGGCGATGGTGAGTTTCAACCCGGACCCATTACGTAACGGCTCTACGGCTTGGACAGATCCCTTTCCGAAAGAGGTGGCGCCCAAAATAAGTGCGCGGGCATGATCTTGCAAGGCCCCGGCTACGATTTCTGATGCGCTCGCACTTCCCTCGTTGATCAGGACGACAATGGGGTAGGCATGTTTTTCTTTGTCGGAATGGGCAGAATATACCTTGGAGTGGGACCCGGACCTACCCTTAATAGAGACGATCCGTCCTTCTTGCAGAAAGATGTCCGCCACCTTAACGGCCTGTTCCAGTAAGCCACCAGGGTTGTCCCTAAGATCGAAGACCAGACCTTGTAATGGTGTTTCACCTGATTCCAGTTCCGTCAGAGCTGCCGTTACATCGTTGTAGGTTCGGTCCCTGAAGTTCGAAATCCGCAAATAACCGTAACCAGGCTTAAGGGTATAGGAACGTACACTTTCCAAGGGGATAACATCACGAACAATCTTGAATTCTATAGGCTCGGGAGCCTCTTTTCGCCAAACCGTAATTACAACAGTGGTTCCCTTCTTTCCTCGCATTTTCTTGACGGCTTCCCACAGCTTCATCTCTTTTGTATCTTCCCCGTCCACATTAATAATACGGTCTCCAGCCTTGACACCGGCCGTGTGAGCGGGAGACCCCTCAATAGGGGATATGACTGTCAATTGGTGGTTTTGCATAGTTATAACGATGCCTATACCACTGAATTCTCCTTTAGTGTCTATCCGAAGTTCCTTGTAGGCTTCAGGCGACAGAAATGATGAGTGGGGGTCAAGAGATCTTAGCATACCCTGAATGGCGCCGCGAATCAGCTTTTTGGAATCTACTGTTTCCACATAGTTTTTTTCTACGATATCAAGAATATCGCTAAATATCTTGAGCTCTTCATAGGTCTTCTCTGTCCCTGCCAACAGGTGTTCATGAACTCCGGCGGAGCCAAGCCACAGACCAGCAGAGCAAAGAAGAATTACCCAGATGAATCCTTTGTATTGTTTTGGCAAGAGTCTCATAAGTCCTCCCTGTTATCTGCAGACTCGACCAACAAGCGAGTCTGGAGGCATTCATACTAACATGCCGAAATCATTTTTGGTGCAGGCAATTATCATACCATAGTCGGCACAGAGAATAAACCACTATCAAAGCTATATTCAATTTGGAAGATAACACCCTTTAGACCTGGATTCTCTACTCTTCGAGCTCTACCCCCATGGCCCAGTCAATCTCTGCTTTGGATATGTTGTATGTCCTCAATGCATTATAGTAATTCGTCTGTGTCTTGGTGAGAAGCGTTCGGGCGTCGAGAACCTCTGTGGATGCGGCCACTTGCTCTTTGTAACGATCTTCGCTAATCCTGAAGTTCTCTTGGGCCTGTTCCACGGCCGTTTGTACCGTCACTATGTTCTTTTCGGATTCTTTCAGTTTGAGGTAAGCTACTTTTACCTGCTGCCGGATGTTGTCCTCGATTTCAGTCCTCTTGAGCTTTGTCTGTGCCAAACGCCTCAGTTTCTCCGTCACCCCGTAACGCGTTTTTCCCCATTGCCAGAAAGTCCACGACGCGCTTGCTACAAGATCCCATTCTTCTTTATCGGCAATACCTGTTCCGCCGTTTAGTTCTGGGCCGTCGCCCCTGCTGTAATAGTTTGCCTGAAGGTCTATGGACGGGAAGTAGTCCTTCTTGGTCAAGCGCACTTGTTCTTCAGCGGTCCCCACTTCCAGGTTGGCAATGAATCTCTCGGGTCTTCGTCTCAGGGCTGTTTCCACACACTCCTCATAAGCGTGGGTGAAAGGCTCAAGAGTCATGATATCCTCTATAAGCAAGGGCGCATCAATCGGGCGTCTCAGAATGGTGTTGAATTGCGAATTTGCAAGTTGAACATTATTATCTGCCACCACGAGGTCCTGTTTGGCATTGGCCAGTTCAACCTGTGCCTCGAGAAGACTATTTTTCGGTATCATGCCCACCCCATAGAAGTTTCGGGCAACTTCTGCGTGGGCTGATAACTGGGCCACAGCCTGTTGAGCAACGCCTTGGAGTTTTATCCTCTGAAGAATTACAAAATATGCACGTTTGACCTTCAGAATGATATTATGGCGGGCTTGCTGTTCGAGACATCTTGTAACATCAAGGCCCAGGCGAGATATATTGTGCTCTGCTAACCGAGAAAACCCGGAGAAGATCGGTTGGTCAAGGGTAGCCACAAAAGCGTATAGATTTTCAGGGCTTGTGACAACACCTGAGGCACTCCTTTTATCCTCATCCAAGCGGGTGTACGTGTAGCTGCCGCTGAGCTTGGGCAGAAATTCTGTGAATTGCTTTTTCTTGTTTGCTTGGGCGGCAGCAACCTCTTCCTTGGAGATCAGTATCTGTGTGTTGTGTTTCAGGGCGTAGTCAACACTTGACTTTAGTGTAAAAGCCGACGTGGGTTGTTCGCCTCGACAAGGCCAGGGCAAAGAGACGAAGGCCACAACAAGAAAGAAGAGGATCTTCTTGACAAAGGCTGCTTGGTCCGAGGGCAAACGATAAGGTTCCATGGGTTAACTGCCTCCGAGATCTGAAAAACCATATTGATTAATTTAAACGGTGTTGATATGCATACGTGCAGGTGCGAGGAGTGCCGGCAATGGTTTTCCTTGCACAAAGAGCCTCCGCTGAACGTGCAAGAAAAAGGGCTTCTTCCTGTTTGGCGGGGGTTTCTTTGTTTGGGTACTTCTAATACCATGGTGCTATGATTTCAAGCCCTATCTGTGATGGACGGAAAACCAGGTCCTCTGGGCTAGGTCGCCGACTTCGCCAAAGTAGCCTTAGCTACGACGGCTGAAAGAGACAAGTGGCCCTACCTCGAAACTAAACCCCCCCTGCGGATAACCAAATTCCTCACCTTCAAGTCCCGTGCCAAGCCCGGAAGGCCAACCAATGTTCTAATATTTATGACCAGTTGTCTCACATGCATTGAGTCCTGGCGTAGAATTGTTTGCACCTTACCAGTAAGAGCATAGGCAGGAATTTCCTGTCGTGCACATATGCCTTGCAATCCTTCGGGGATAGTATTAAACACAGATGCAAATGAGGTTTTGTTCCTGTTGCGGGCCTTGGGGAAAAAAAGCCAGGCACGGCCTTGAGGAAGGAGCTAACATGGAAAAAAAAAAGAAACGGGTAACAAGAAAACAACTTCTTAAAGAGCCGGATGAGTTCCTGACTTTTTCGGCCAAAATGATCCAGTTTGCAACAGAGAACCAAAGACGGATTTGTTATGCCTTGATCGGATTGGTTGTTGTTATGCTCGTTTTGGGGGCATTTCGATATTTCTCGAATCTGTCAGAACGCAAGGCCTATGCTCTATTTGAGGAAGGGCTTGTTCACTATCTTGGGCAAGTTTCGGGGGGGAAGTCAGCCCACTTTGACGAGGCAGCCAAGGCGAAATTTGCCGAGGTTCTCCGTGATTATCCATCAACAAAGGCTGCTCAACTCAGCTTACCGTTGTACGCGGACATGAACTACAAGGAGGGTTTGTACGATGAGGCCATTGGGCTTTACAGGGGGGCGCTTGAGGCTTTTTCAGAAGAAGAAGGCTTCCAACAGCTCATGTGGAACGGCCTGGCATATGCTTACGAAGGGAAAGGAGATTACAGATCTGCGGCCCAGTGTTTTCAGAACTTGACTCACTCTGAAAGTGGATTCATGAAGGCAGGGGCCTATTTCAACCTGGGGCGTATTTATGAGGCCTTGAACAATCGGGAAAAGGCCATGGAGGCATACAACAGGGTGGTTACTGACTTTCCTGCCTCTGTCCACGGCAAGATTGCCGAAGAAAAGGTCCTTGGCCTCAAAGGGTAGTTTTTTCTTGACACAATGAGGAAAATCCAATAATAATTCCAAAATTATGAAAGGGCACGGTTTTTTTGCGGATTTTGTGAAGGCCTTTTTTGGAGGTTTCCTCTTCTTTTTTAGGAAGCCTGCCCATGGGTCTTCCTAGGTCTGAAGCCGGCTGACAGATAGAGACCATGGGTAGGCGAAGGTGAGCGCCCCGTGGTTTTTTTGTGCCCACGATTTAAAAAGGCCATGGTGCTTGGCTCCATGGCCTTTTTTGGGCCGCCAGGGCGGGCTTGCCGTAAAAGAACCAGGTGGCGCGGGAACAATACTCTGTAGAGGAGGTATCAGAAATGATTTTCGATGAGGAGTTTGAGACCCTGCCAAGGGAGGCCCTTGAAGCCATTCAGTTAAAAAGGCTCCGTGACATGGCAGAAAGGGTGTACGCCACTGTTCCTTTTTACAAAAAGGCGTTTGATGAACAGGGGGTGAAACCAGACGACATTAAGTCCCTCGAGGACTTGCCCAAACTCCCCTTTACCATGAAACAGGATTTGCGCGACAATTATCCCTTTGGCATGTTTGCCACGCCAATGGAAAACGTGGTACGGATCCACGCTTCCTCCGGCACGACAGGAAAGCTGACGGTTGTGGGCTACACGCGCCGGGACATTCGTACATGGTCAGAGCTCATGGCTCGCACGCTGGCAGCCGCAGGCGCACACAAAGGCGATATTGTCCATAATGCCTACGGGTACGGGCTCTTTACCGGTGGCCTTGGCTTCCATTACGGCGCTGAAAGACTGGGGGCTTCGGTGATTCCCGTGTCTGGGGGCAACACCAAGCGACAGATTTTGCTCATGAAGGATTTTGGCGCCACGGTCCTCACCTGCACACCTTCCTACGCCCTTCGCCTGGCCGATGTGGCGGCCGAGGAAGGGGTTGATTTTAAGGCGCTAAAGTTCAGAGTCGGGGTTCTTGGCGCTGAGCCCTGGACTGAGAATATCCGAAATGAAATTGAAAGGCGGCTTGGTCTTGATGCTGTGGATATCTATGGCCTGAGCGAGGTCATGGGGCCCGGTGTGGCAGTGGAATGTGTGGAGGCCAAGAAAGGGCTGCACATTTTTGAGGATCATTTTATTGCCGAGATTATCAATCCGGAAACCGGCGAACCCCTCCCGTACGGGGAGCCCGGAGAGTTGGTTTTTACCACGCTTACCAAAGAAGCCTTTCCGCTCATTCGCTACCGGACCAGAGACCTCTCTGTGTTGCATCGCGAACCCTGCAGATGTGGCAGAAACCTGGCCCGCATGGGACGGATCACGGGGCGTTCTGATGACATGCTCATCATTCGAGGTGTGAATGTTTTTCCGTCCCAGATAGAGAGTGTTCTTATGGCCAGAAAGGAAGTGGCGCCCCACTATCTGTTGATCGTTGATCGCAAAGAGCGCATGGACACGCTGGAAGTAAATGTTGAAATCAACGAAGACATCTTTTCCGATGCCGTGAAGGATCTTCAGAATATGGAACGGGACATTGAAAAGGACATTAAGGATCTGCTGGGGGTGTCATGCATGGTTCACCTGGTAGAACCCAAGACCATACAGCGCAGTGAAGGAAAGGCCAAACGAGTTATAGACAAACGCAAGACTTAGGAAAGGAGCGAATCATGCGAGTCGAACAGATATCCATATTTCTGGAAAACAAGGCGGGCAGGCTCGCCGAAGTCACCCGGGTGCTGTCAGGGGCAGGAGTGACTATCCGGGCCCTCTCCTTGGCCGACACATCTGATTTCGGCATTTTGCGTCTAATCGTCAACGACAATGACAAGGCCAAGACAGTTTTAAAAGAACACGGTTTCACCGTGGGAAAGACTGATGTCGTAGCAGTGGAGGTGGAAGACAGGCCAGGAGGGTTGAGCCACATACTGGGTATTCTTAGCGAGCAGAGTGTCAATGTGGAATACATGTATGCGTTTGTTCAGCACAGTGGCAAGAACGCGGTCATCATTTTCCGTTTTGATGATATTGATACCGCAGTCAAACTCCTTCAAGAAAACAATGTAAAAGTCCTTGAAGGCAAAACCGTATACACGCTGTAGGTGTCCATGGTGGCCACCCGCAAAATCCCATGAAAAGGAGGACAACAGCAATGAAGGCAAATCGTAGTGTTGGCAAAGGGGCGGTGTGTTTGTTGGCCGCCGTGGTTTTGGCGACTTTCATCCTGATACCCGCAATGGACGTGTGTGCCGCTGAGGCTTACAAGGTAGGAGCGGTCTTCTCGGTGACAGGGAGGGCCTCTTTTTTGGGCGACCCTGAAAAAAAGACCGCTGTAATGCTCCAGGAAGAGATCAACAAGAAAGGTGGGATCAACGGCCATCTCCTGGAACTGGTCATCTATGACGATGAGGGAGACTCGACCAAGTGTGCTCTTGCCGTACAGAAGCTGATCAGCCAGGATAAAGTTTGTGCCATAATTGGTCCCTCCTTAAGCGGACTTTCTTTGGCAGTCCTTCCAGAGGCAGAAAAGCACAAGATACCACTAGTGTCATGCGCAGCCAGTTACAAAATTGTGACCAAGAATGCCGAGACTGGCGAACAGTGGAAGTGGGTTTTCAAGACCCCCCAATCCGATAGCATGGCGGCGGAGGCCATATACACGCACATGAAAAAGCATGGCATTTCAAAGGTGGCCGTCATGTCTGGCACCACCGGTTTTGGTGCAAGCGGACGGAGCGAATTGTTACGGCTGGCACCCCAATATGGCATCACTATCGTGGCAGACGAGAAATACGGTCCAAAAGATACAGATATGACAGCTCAGCTCACCAAGATCAAGGGAAAAGCCCCTCAGGCCATTGTGAATTGGTCTATCGGCCCGACACAGGTGGTAGTGGTGAGGAACTGGAAAGAACTGGGTATGACCAATGCCACCTTATATCAGAGCCATGGTTTTGGAAGCCGCAAAAACATTGAACTTGCCGCAGGCGCTGCCGAGGGTGTCTTCTGTCCCCTGGGGGCCTGCAATATCGCCGAAGTGCTTCCGGCAGCTCATCTACAGAAAAAAGTCACCATGGAATACCTTAAGGCCTATAAGGCAAAGTACAACGAGGCCGTTTCATCCTTTGGAGGTCACGCCTGGGATTCCCTTGCTCTGGTGACCAAAGCCCTGGAAGCCGTGGGCTCGGACAAGGCCAAGATCAGGGATTATCTGGAGAACCTCAAGGGCTTCGTGGGACAACATGGCGTGTTCAACTTCTCGCCCAAGGACCATAACGGTCTTACTAAAGAGGCCTTCCAGATGGTTGTGGTAAAGAACGGAGACTGGGCATTGACCGATTAATCGGTTGGGCCGGTTAGCCAGTTGGCCGGTTTTGCCCGTTCACGTAACTTGTCAATAAGCTTGTTTGAGCCTATCTGTTGCACAGGAGTGGAATGACACGAAAGATCATTGATCGATTGATTAGATATCTGAGGGCTGATTGGCCAACTGCCGCACCTACTGGCATAACGGGCGAACAGGCACAACGGGCATAACCGGCTTATAACCAAGATTATGGAAGAGATTTCTTTTGCAAGCCAGCTTCTTCAGTACGCCATAACGGGTGTCACCATCGGGAGTATCTATGCCATGGTGGCTATCGGGTTTAACATTATTTATAATGTTACCGAGGCCATCAATTTTGCCCAGGGTGAGTTCGTCATGCTGGGGGGGCTGGTCATGGTATTTTTGCGGGTTGCCGTGAATATCCCGGTGATATTTTCCCTGCCCCTTACGATCATGCTGGTTACAATGGTGGGCATTCTTCTGGACCGACTAGCCATCAAGCCCCTTTCCAAACCATCGGTTCTTGCCATGGTCATTGCTACGATTGGGGCGTCTTTTTTCATCAGAGGAGCCGCCATGATGCTTTGGGGGAAGAACCCTTTTGACTTGCCCCCTTTTTCGGGCCGAAACCCTATCTCTTTTCTGGGGGCCGTCGTGCAACCTCAGGGCCTGTGGGTCGTTGGTTTCCTGTTAGTGGTCGTGGTCGTGCTAACTCTCTTTTTCGACCGCACCATTCTTGGAAAAGCCCTCAGGGCCTGTGCGGTGAATCCGAGCGCATCCAGCCTCGTTGGCATTAATGTCAAACATATGGTCCTTGTCTCCTTTGCCTTGAGTGCGGCAATTGGCGCCCTGGGCGGGATCGTGATAACGCCGATATCTCTTATGGAATACGATAGAGGCGCCATGCTTGCGGTGAAAGGATTTTCGGCTTGTGTTCTTGGCGGTATGGGGAGTTTTCCGGGAGCTGTGACCGGCGGTCTCCTTATCGGCTTGATTGAGTCCCTTGGGGCCGGGCTTGTCTCTTCCGGATACAAGGATGTTTTTGCTCTTTTACTTCTGCTTCTTGTTCTGTTTGTGAGACCGAGCGGTTTGTTGGGAAATGCCGAGGTGAGCAAAATAAGGAAGTTTTGACCTCACGGTGTGGGGGCTTTTTTGCGAAGTAGTGATGACGAGGAGTTACGGGTTGGCCAAAAACAGGAGCGCTGTGCATCTGACGATCTTTGGGGTGTGTCTGTTTCTATTTCCTTTGCTTGCCCGATGGATCAGTTTTTTTGAGCATTACGTGGATGTCATGGTCTTTGTAGGGATTTATAGTCTTGTAACAGTTGGGCTCTGTCTTCTGATGGGTTATGCAGGCCAGATATCCCTTGGCCATGCCTCGTTTTTCGGGTTGGGGGCCTACGTTTCAGGTGTCATAACGGCAAGGTATGGCGTGAACCCATGGTTTTGCATCCTCCTTGGCATGGTGGTCTCCGGGGGTGTTGCTTTCATAATTGGCGTCCCATCTTTGAGGCTGAGAGGGCACTACCTTGCCATGGCAACCCTGGCTTTTTGCATAATTATCACGATCATCTTCAATGAGTCCGTAGCGTTTACAGGAGGTCCTGACGGGCTGGCTTTCATTCCGGGCATTAGCATTATGGGGTATGCTCTCGATTCGGTCGTGAAATACTACTTCTTTGTCTGGAGCGTGGTTCTCGTGGTGCTGTTGCTTTGTCTTAACATTATCCAATCAAGGGTGGGCAGGGCACTGCGGTCAATACACGGCAGCGAGTTGGCAGCCAGCGCCGTTGGGGTGAACGTTGCAAAATACAAGATCTATGTTTTTGTGCTGTCTGCCGTAGTGGCCTCGGTTGCAGGCAGCCTGCATGCCCATTATTTGAACTTTATCAACCCTGCGAGCTTTGATCTCTTTGTCTCCATCAAACTTCTTATTATGATCATCCTGGGGGGCATCTACAGTCTTTGGGGGGCCATCATGGGCGCCGTGCTGATCACCTTTCTCAGCTATGAATGGCTTCACTATTTTGAAGAAGCCGAGGTCATGGTGTACGGTGCCATTGTATTGATCATTGTGATCTTTCTCCCGGGCGGGGTGGTAAGCATACCCGAAAAGGTCAGAAGCATGTGCAGTAGCTCAAAGCTCAAGGGTGAAAACCAGTAGCTCAAAGCTGAAAGCTCAAAGGCCAATACGTCCTCTGCATCTCTATCACGTCTTTTACAATGGGGGGTATTGTCCCTTGTTCAAGGGACTCCAAATCGTCCTTGGTCAGTATGCTTTCCCGGGCAAGTTCCTTAAGTACCGCCTTGACTGATTCTCGAAGTCCTTCCAGGTGATAGCCTCCCTCGAGAGTAATGGCCAGCCGGCCAGAGCAATAGGTTTGGGCAATTTCCATGATAACACGAGCAAGGGCAGCATAACCCTTTGGTGTGACCTTCATCCCCCCCAGGGGATCATCCACATAGGTGTCAAACCCGGCAGACACCAAGATAAACTCAGGCTGGAATGCGCTTGCAATAGGAGTGAGGATCTGTTTGAAGATTTGGAAAAAATCCGTATCTCCGTGGCCCGGCCATAATGGGACATTGACGGTATAGCCCTTGCCCTTGCCAGAGCTCTGTCCCACTTCCGCGAGATCGCCGCTTCCCGGATAGTAAGGGAACTGGTGTGTGGAAAAGTAGAGGACAGCGGGTTCTTCATAAAAGCTGTTTTGAGTGGCGTTACCATGATGCAAGTCCCAGTCCACGATGAGTACTCTCTTAACCGAATGGATGTTCATGGCATAGAGGGCGCCGCAGGCCACATTGTTAAAGAGGCAAAAGCCCATAGCGCGGTCACGTTCTGCATGATGTCCCGGGGGTCTTACCAGGGCAAAACCGTTTCTTACAGTGCCGTCAAAGATCTTGTCAACGAGGCAGAGCAGACCGCCAACTGCCAGTTCAGCCGCCTGAAAGGACAGGGGGGTTGTTTGGGTATCAGGGTCGAGAGACGAATGGGGCTTTCCGTCTGTGGCGGCGACCCTTTGGATGTGAGACTCGCTGTGGACCCAGGCAAGCTCCTCGCGGGTGGCTGCACGGGGCGGGATTGCAACAAATTTTCCAGCCATCTCTGCCTCATCCAGCATGTCATAAATCACTTCCAGACGCTGTGGGCTTTCAACATGGGGATAACCGGCACGGTGCTGTTTGTAAATGTCATGGCGGACCACGCCCGTGCTTGACGACATGATGCCTCCCTTGATTTCTCGGTCTCTGGTTACTGATGAGTTAGTTGCGTATTTAAATCTGTAACATGCTGGCTTGTAACCCGCAACTAACGTATAACGACCCGTATAAGGACTGGTTTTTTTCTTGTATTTTTGTTAAGATTTTTATGAAATTGCAAAAATTCCTATTGCGCTGATGGTGAGGCGCTAGGCGCGGAGGTGTGGATTGGCCAAAATTGATGTCCTGCTCAACATGATGATCCAGCACGGGGCCTCAGATCTTCATGTTTCTGCTGGTGATCCGCCCATGCTCCGTATTGACGGGCGGCTGCAGCGTGTCAAGTATCATGACCTTACTCCCGAGGAGACAGAAGTAATTCTTTTGGAGATGCTCGACGAGGAACAGGTGGGTCTTCTCAAGGCCAGAATTGATATCGTTTTTGCGTATGAAATGGAGGGGGTGGCACGTTTCCGGGCAAACGTTTTCATGGAGAGAAAAGGCTATGCCGGCGCATTCCGACTAATTCCCACAGAGATAAACACCTTAAGAGAGCTCATGCTTCCGGAATCTATCCACTCCCTCGCTCGTATCAAGAGCGGGCTCGTGCTGGTGACCGGGCCAACAGGATCCGGCAAATCCACGACACTTGCCGCCATGATCGACTTGATCAATAAAGAACATAATCATCACATCATTACCCTGGAAGACCCCATCGAGTTCATCTATCCCAGGGGGAAGTGCCTGATCCACCAGAGGCAAATAGGTTTCCATGTGGAGAGTTTTTCTGGCGGTTTGAGGGCCGCGTTGCGCGAAGATCCTGATGTCATCCTTGTGGGGGAGATGAGGGATCTGGAGACCATACATCTCGCCCTTACCGGAGCAGAAACCGGGCTTTTGGTCCTCGGCACCCTCCACACATCCAGTGCTGCCAAGACCGTTGATCGCATCATTGACGTGTTTCCAACAACTCAGCAACCGCAGATCAGGACCATGCTCAGCGAGTCCTTGCGAGGCGTGGTTGCTCAGCAGTTGTTGAGGAGATCCGGCGGAGAGGGCAGGGTTGCTGGGGTGGAAGTGATGATATGCAACCAGGCTATCAAGAACCTTATCAGGGAGGGCAAGACGTACCAGATCTTTTCAGTGCTCCAAACGGGCAAATCGGCTGGTATGCAAACCCTGGAAGACCACATCAAGAAATTTGTGGAAGAATGCGTGGTTAGCCAAGAGGAAGCGAATCTCTATGTCCAGAAAACAGAGTGAGCCTCCTAGTGCAGTGTCTTGAAAGTTCAGTGCACGATTTTGGCAATTTAACATATCCTCAACTCACAGGAACAACATAAAAAAACCCGAATATCGAAATCCGAAAATGGATGAAGTACAGCATTATTTCAAATTGCCATTTTGAACCGCAGTATTTATGAAACAAGATACTAGCAGCAGAATGGCTGACATCTCGAAGCTAAGAAGTCATCTCCTGAGTAGCGGTCGATTAACCGAGGATCAGTTCTTGCAGGCGGAAGACTACGCTTTGACGCGGAAGATATCCGTGGAGGAGGCGCTCCTTTTTCTCGATCTTGTTGACTATACTTGGCTGGGACAGCGCCTTGGCAAGATCTACGAAAAGCCTTACCGTCCCCTCATGACAGAACGGCCTCCGGATTCTGCCAAAGAAATAGTCCCTCTCAAGTTTGCCGAGCGCTGGAAGATCTTCCCTGTATCCCATAACCCTGAAGAGAACCTCCTCACCATCGCCATGGGTGATCCGGAGGATGGTGAGATAGTTGGGCAGCTTCGAAGCATCTTGCAGGCCCCCATCCGGCTCGAATTTACGGTGGCTTCAATAGCAGAGATTGAGGAGGCTATAGAAGTTCACTACAAGGGCAAGGCCTACGCGCCGACTCCCGAGCTGGAAGTTCCGCAGGACTTTACCATTCTTGCCGACCTACAGGAAGCCAAAGCAAAGATCACTCTGGAAGAAAGGGCCCCTAGCCAAAGCAAAGTCCTCCTCCTTGAACCTGATCGTGCTCGAGCTAGCGCCCTGAGAACTATCCTGCGTGGCGAAGGCTACCCTCACGTAAAATGGGTTATGTCTCCACAAGAGACGGTCAAGGCCCTTAAGGAGGACGCCTCTGACCTGCTCTTGGTCAATGGTCGTTTTTTTCAGCCCCGGGGTTCTTGGCTCAGGGATATCTCCCAAGAGATCGAACTGCCGCACATCTCGTATTACGACCTTACACCGGTCCTGCTGGGCCAGGAGTATTCTTACCACCAGATGAGCGAGGCCCTTGTCGGTTTGACGGCTTTTCTT